>NZ_JBQIKP010000069.1:0-17849 GCF_056796775.1 Schaedlerella sp. | reverse complement strand
CCGTTAGAAACCTTGTGCTTATACCAGCATTGGCATAAGTGTTTTTCTTATGCAGAAATTTTGCCATTTTGCGTCAAAAAATATTTATAAGTGGCCTAAAAACATCCTTTCTATAAATTGACTTAACAAACGAACCGAATCATCATCTGGAATCAAATGTTCAATATCCAGTGGAAGAACTAGTTGATAATTTTGAGGAAAACGAGTATAATCTTTATGTAAAATAAAAGTATTAATTCGCATAATTTTTATTTTACAACAGGAGCCAGATTTTACAAGTATCTGGCTCTATTTTTTGTATTTAGATGAAAAAATTTCCATCAAAAATAGGGCTGAAGCACTATATTAGTGCAACAGCCCCTTTTTGAATTGTGCTTAATGAAGCAATAACGTATCCTGTATAGCAGCTGTTTGGATATCAATAACCAATCTGCCGGTCTATGATCGATCCGTCGCAGGCATTGATCGTCAGAAGGCTATTATTGGGCTCAGCCCGTTTGAACACCTGATCCTTCCACTCTTCCTGCGTTTTACTCCCAACACATTCTGTGCTCCCGAAGAAGTCCCATACCGGGATCAGCACACCGTTGGTACTGTCCACGCCCGGGTTGTAGGTCCGCATATAGCCCAATTGTACACGTTCAATACGGATGTCTGTATGAAGAGCATCCGTATCTTTATAATTCATCTGCATTGCCCGTTCAAAGAGATCCGCGACCTCCGGAAAACCCAGCAGTTCTGTGCTTGCTGCCTGCTGCTCTTCCATGCGGTACAGGTTGTAGAGCCTGGCTTCCTGAAGTCCTTCCTGATTGACAAAAAACTGCACTTTTTCATATGCCCATTTACTAATACTAATATCATCCAACCCTGTTTCAGACCAGTTTCCAACCTTCGCCTCTTCTGTAATCGGAATTTCACCGACCTTCCTTGTACAACTAACCAGATATCCCGCATCAATAAATTTTGCGTGATTCATGCTAATGCCCGATTCATCAAAATAGTAACATACACCCAGACAGGTATATTGAGGCGAAAAGTCATCCAATTTCAGCTTTTTTAAGTATTCCTTTGCCATTTCCTGAGCCTGCTCCGGTGTGATTCCGGCAAGCCTTTCCGCTTCTTCTTTCGAAGGTCTTGGATAAGTTGTCGTTTCCTCGGAAGCATAATAGCCGGAGTCCCAATATAATACTGCATTGAGTGCTTCTGGTTTTTTTCTTACTATTTCAGCCTCCAGACTGTTGTTGGTTGTCCGTTCCAGCTTATAGCTGAAAAGATCTTCTTCCATTTCCACGATACCGTAGAAATAGTGGCTATAATATTCTGACGTTTCCGGTAGATTGTCCGGATCCTCCAGCCATGGATGTATTTCCTTTTTTTTCATCGGATTCTCAACATCACTCCCATAAATCTCCGGATCCGGCAGATAGGAAGCCCCGTCATAAACCGGATAGCTGCCGAAAAATGCTTCCGTTATACAGTCAATCCACTCCCCGTCAATTTCTTTTGGCCTCACCTTATAAATCGGAATCTGTGACACATCCGGCACCACGGTCTCTGCATTGCAGGTCAGCTGAAATGTACCGTCCTCGGATTGTATGGATTTTTCATATAATTCCGGCACCTGCAGCCGCTCCGCAAGGGAATCCGCCCCATTGCTGCCCGCTTTATTTGTTCCTCCGGATCCATCATCCACTTCATCCGGCCCGAAAGTCTCCCCATAGCTGTCCGCCCCCGGTCCGGGGTTTTCACGTACGATCAGGCTGTCCTTCTTTCCCGCGCAGGAAGCAGAGATAAGCATCCATATCATACTGCAAAGGATCAAAGGCATACGCCGCATAAAAATCTTCCTGTTTCGTTTCAACAAACCTCCTCCTCTCATTTTCAAGTTTTTCCACCTGTGCGGTTGCAATCCGGAATCTCTTCAAAACCTGCCACAGCGATCCGCATCCCGATCCTGCTCCCCTCTCCCGGGACGCTCTGGATATCCAGTATCCCCCCATGAAGCCTTGCAATCTGGCTGCAGAGCGCAAGTCCTAATCCTGCGCCGCCCTGCTTCCGGGAACGGGATTTGTCGATCATATAAAACGGCTCCGTAACCCGCCGGATCTCCTCCTCCGGGATCCCGCAGCCCTCGTCCCGCACAAACAGCCCTTCCCCTGTGCCGATCAGACGGATGACGGCCCCATCCGGACTGGCCTTACATGCATTGTCGATGAGGTTGGTCAGAAAGCTGAGCAGAAGGTCCCGGTCACATTCCATCCGTAGCCCTTCTTCCAAATCCATCTCCAGACGGAGCTTTTTTTCTTGGAGCCGAAAACGGGTGATCTGTCTGACTTGTTCGAAAAGCCCCTCCACCGCCTGCCAGGTCTTTTCGATCACGGTCTCATCAGAAAGCTCCGTCAGCTGGAGCATTTTTGCAGAAAGTCTGGACAGACGCTTGCACTCCTCTTCAATATAATGCAGGCAGTCGGACTGCTTTCCCGTGGGAAGCTCTACCCGCTGCAGCAGTTCGGCATAGCCCTGGATACCGGTCATAGGGGTTTTCAGTTCGTGGGCAAGAGAGCCCAGGAGCTGCCTCTGCTTCTCGTTCATCTCCGCCAGTGTATGGATGTGCTCCTCGACCCGGTCCGCCATCCGGTTAAAACTCTGGGAAACCTGCCCGATCTCGTCAGTCCCGGGCCGGTCTACCCGTCTCTGGTAATCTCCGTCCGCAATCACATTTGCCGCGTCCCGCAGCTGGTAGAAGGGGATCAGGATCCTCCGAATAGTCAGCATCAGCAGCGCCGCCAGCAGGACGGAGAGAATCCCCGCCACAGCGATCCCCCGGTACAAAAGTCTCCTGCCGGAATGAAAAACTTCGGTCACATCCCGGTAATGAAGCAGCTGAATGGGACCATTGCTCTCATAGAGGAACAGCAGCCGCTTCCCGTTCAGTTCTTCCAAATACACAGAAACAGGGGAGCCCTCCGGAATTGCGTCACTTTGGTATTGACTGGAAAGCGTTTCCGCATTTTTTATGTCAAATATGTAAGGACAGCGATTGTCAATCTCCTCTCCGTCATAGTACAGTATGGCGTCTCTGCTGAGACCGGAGCGGAACACGCTCTGCGCATGATACTTCTTTTCCAGTAAGCTCTGCGCATTTTCATCTCCCGATGGCTTTCCGAAGGCACGAATGTCGTTCTGCAATTGCTCCGCTTCATAGAGCAGGATATTGTCCATGATCTGCCGCTGGGTCATCGACAGATTCCACAATGAAAATGCCATGGATAAAAACAGCATGGAAATCGTAGCCACTAACGTAATCTTGGTCTGCAGTTTCATAGTCTGGTTCCTTTCCAAATATGAATCCAGTACTCTATCCAGCCAGAAACAGAACTCCTGAACTGGATGGAACACCAGGGGATGAGGCCCAATATATAGTGAATTCTGAATCGCATTGGAAGCCGCCGCAGTTAAGTTCTATTTTATATCACAGGATCCGAGTTTTCAATTGGATGGCTGTAACCATTTTGTAAAAGTAGGCGGCTGGAAAATCTCCAAAGGAATCCCGCTCCCGCCGCACAGATCCCCGCCCCGAACAGAAACGCCGCCATTCCGTAGCTGATCACAGTGAGCAGGACACGTTCCGCCAGAAAACCGACAAAGCCGGATGCCTGCCAGAATATGATTTTGGAGAGAAAATAGAGGGCGGCCTGCCGGTAAAGGGTGGCAACAGGGCCGTAAAATACCATGCCCTGCAGAAATGCAATGGCATACATGAGATAGATATTTCGTTTCATGGGTGAATTGTCCTCTCTTTTTTTGATTTTAGATACAGCAAGAAGGCACCCTTAGAGTGCCTTCTTTACAACGATGTGGACTTGCTGATCATGACGGACAATTCATTTTTATTTTCTCCTGAGTTGATATTTTCTGTAAAATATGATTATATTCAGCGCCAGATATCGTTTCTTTATTATTTTATCTCCGGATCAGCAGCACCGCCACATCATTCACATTGGTCCCGGTTGCCCCGGTGATGATCAGACCGCCGCTTTTCTCCAGCGCGTGATATGCGTCATTCTGCTGCAGCACATGATAGATATCCATTCCCTGCTCTTCCAGCGCTCCCTTTGTAGCGCCATCGCAGTATCCTCCGGCCGCATCGGTAGGACCGTCCGTCCCGTCGCTTCCGATACTGAATACCGCCGTATCCGAAAGCCCTGCAATCCCCTGGGCCGCCGCAAGGGCAAGCTCCTGATTCCGGCCTCCCATGCCCGTTCCCGTAAGATGAACTACCGTCTCGCCGCCTGCCAGAAAGGCCAGGCTCTTTTCACTGTCCTGATGGCTCTTTGCGATTGCCCCGAGAAATGCCCCGGCTTCCCTTGCCTCACAGGACAATTGGTCGGTGAGCACCTCCGGTTCATACCCAAGCTCCCGGCAGACATCCGCCGCCGCCTTGCAGAGGTCGCGCACACTGCCTGTAATGACCGTCTCCACATTGTCCAGGCTCTTCGGCGTCTCCTGTCCCAGCATCTCCCTGGCCCGTTCGCTTAACCGAAGCTGATACTTTTCCGCAACCGCTGCCGCCTGGACGCAGGTCGTAGAATCGGGATAAGCCGGGCCGGACGCAATCATGTCCAGCGGATCTCCCAAAATATCGCTTAATACAATGCTGAACACCCGGGCCGGTTCGCACAGCTTTGCAAACTTGCCGCCCTTCACTGCGGAAATCCGCTTCCGGATCGTATTAATCTCCACAATATCCGCGCCGCAGGCCAGAAGCTGCTTCGTAATATCGGCCAGCTCCTCCTCCGGGATCAGCGGCTTTTCAAACAATGCGCTGCCGCCGCCGGAAAGCAGGAACAGAACCGTATCTTCTTCCCGGAGATCCTCTACCAGCCGCAGCGCGGCCTGGGTTCCGGCAAAAGAATTTGTATCCGGAACCGGATGTCCGGCCTCGAAGCATTTCATCCCCGGAATATCGCCCTTTACATGATCATACTTTGTCACGGCCACACCGGCCTCCATGCGGTCTCCCAGGATATCCGCCGCCGTTTTCGCCATCTGCCAGGCCGCCTTTCCCGCAGCCACCACATAGACCCTCCCGTTTCCAAAATCCTTCCCTGTCAGGGCGCGGGATACCGCCTCATCCGGCAGCACCTTCCGGATGGATTCCCGGACGATCCGATCCGCGTCTTCTCTCAATCCCATATCTGCTTTCCTCCTGATATTATCACGGCAGCTCCCTTAGTGCAGGAACAATGAAAGGATAAAGATAAATACGATAGAACAGATTCCTTCCACAAGCGTCACCGCCGTCTGTGTCTTATATCCCTGATCCGGTGTCATTTCACCGAAGTTCGTCACTACCCAGAAATAAGAATCATTTGCGTGGGATACGGTCATCGCGCCGGCTCCGATCGCCATAACACAAAGCACGGACATCACGGTAGAATCCATTCCCAGCGCGCCCATCAGAGGCGCCATGATTCCTGCGGTGGTCGTGATCGCAACCGTAGAAGAACCTTGTGCGGACTTCAGGATCGCTGCCAGCAGGAACGGGAAGAAAATACCGATGGACTCCAGGACATTTGCATGATCCGTAATAAATGTCACCAGACTGGTCGAGGAAATGATCTTGCCCAGCACGCCGCCTGCCGCCGTCACAAACAGGATCGGCCCAACGGTTTTCAAGGTATCATTGGTCAGGTCGTACAGCTTCTCTCCCATGTCCGCCTGCACCAGAACGATGATTCCAAGCACCACTCCCACTGCCAATGCGATAATCGGTGTCCCAAGAAACGTACATGCCACAGCCAGGACGCCGCTCCATCCAAGGATTGAGGATACATTGGACATTGCCATCAGGATGATCGGAATGATAATGGGCGCCAGCGACATAAAGCCGGACGGCAGCTTTCCATAGGAGGCTACCAGCTCTTCATAGCTCTTTACCACACCGCCCTGATCCGCCTCATCATTGGACTGCACCTTTCCTCCGATATACTTCGCGTAGAACCATGCGCCTGCCAGGGCAGGGATGGAAACCAATGCGCCAAGCCCCATGACCAGAAGCAGGCTGTCCCCCGCGCCCAGCGTATTCGCTGCCGCAATGGGCCCCGGCGTGGGCGGGATAAATACATGGGACGCGTACAGACCTGCGGAAAGGCAGACCGTCATCGCAACCGAAGAAGCTCCTGTACGCTTCACCATCGCCTTACGGATGGGGTTCAGTACAACGAATCCGGAATCACAGAACACCGGAATGGATACCACCCACCCCATCAGCTCAATCGCCAGCTCCGGATGCTTCGGCCCTACCAGCTTTACCACCATATCCGCCAGCTTCAGCGCAGCTCCGGTGGCCTCCAGAAATGTTCCGATCATGGCTCCGAAAATGATAACGATACCGATGCTGGTAAATGTGGATGAAAATCCGCTTCCGATCACCGTCGCGATCCCGTCAATGGTGTTGCCGTCCGCATCCGTAACCGCAGCGAACGGAATCCCCCCGATCAGCCCCAGCACCAGCGAAACCAGTAAAATAGAAAGAAACGGATGGATCTTAAATTTACTGATCATCACGATCATGACCACGATAGCCACGACAAACACGATTAAAAATGGAACTCCTGTCATACTCTATTCCTCCTTTTACTTCTGCACTTTGTGGAAAACGCACAATTTATTATATGTTTTTGCATTTCCTTTGTGCTTTATTTATATAAAGAATAGCATATTTCGGATTTCAGGTAAATAGTATGCAAAACATATAAATTTATATATTTTGTTATGCGTACCATATAGTTGTGATTCGGCGCGTGTTAGACCGGATCAAGGCGAAGCATGCCGCCATGATTCAATGCCTGACCGCGATGCCGCGGCCTGCTCACTCCGCCGTGTCATGAAAATGAATCCTCTCCATATACAGCTTTTGATAAAATGCAAGCGCCATATAATAAATCGCCCCATTAGAAGGCTGACGGATATCCTTTCCCGTGATCGCAGACAGCTTTTTCAGCTTATACTGGAGCGTATTTTTGTGCATGTACAGCGCCTCCGCCATCTTTCCCACAGAACCCTCATAGGCAAAATAGTGCTCGATCAGGTTCATATGATCGCCCAGCTTGTCCCCGAAATCCCTTCCGAATAATTTTTCCAGGTATTCTGTCATTGTGGCTTCAGAGATCTCGTTGATAAATAATTCAATATTCAGATCATCATAATAATAGAAGTTTTCTTTCCAGGTCAGGGCATGGGATGCCGCGCGGACCGCCTCCGCGACTCCCCGGGCAATATCCATTCCGCTGCCCGACGCGCTGTCAAATCCTGCTGTCACGCTTCTGCCGTATTTTTTGTCGATCATCCCAATGAATTTTTCTGCTGTCTTCTCCATCTGAGCATCACTGCATTTCGGAAGAAGACAAATCTGCCTTGGCGGAACTCTCAGATACAGGATCCTGCTCCGGTCCGTCTCATGGCGGATGGTGGCCTCCATCTCCTCCAGAAGCTTCTGCCCCTCCAATGTATCCGAAAGCTCCTGATAGTCCCGGAAATACAGTACCATCACCCGATAAGGCTTCGTGATGTCGATTCCCAGATGGTTCCCCCGGTCGATAAAATTCCGGCTGTAGGAGCCTGCGGCGGATTTCTCGATCCATTCCTGGATAAACCGGTAACGCACCCTCTGGTCGTAGCGTTTCTTATCCTTCTGGATACTGTCCGTCACCATGATCTCGGTCATCCGACGGACGATCTTCCCGTAGCCCACGACCCGCTCCTTTTCCCCGGTGATGCCCACGACGCCTACGATCTCCCCGCGCACGATCAGAGGAAGGTTGATTCCCCTCCTGGTGGTCTCGTTCTCCATGTCTCCGGTAATGTAGAGCTCCGGCAGTCCTTCCGTAATGATCCTCCGCGCCCCCTCATGGGTCTGCCCGATCCTGGCGGAATTCGTGCTGGCGATGATGACGCCCTCGGCATCCATCATGTTTACATGCTCGTGGATCTCCTCCCCGATCTCTTCTACGATCGCCTGTGCCGCAATTTTTGATATGTACATATTTCCCCCAGCCCCCATATTATCCGCCGCATGCCGCGCATTAACCAGGCGTGACTTGCAGCTGTCATCTGTATTTGCCGCGCAATCCTGACGTAAACAGTTACTCCGATTTTACTTCATTCCCCGGCGGCTTGTCAATGGGCTGGATGCCTGTGAACACTATCGGTGGAAAATGTACGTTACTGGTCACACCTTGTCCAGGCGTGCCCTGTAACTCAGGCCGTCATTTAAAATTGCCTACGGCAATGGACGGCCTGAATCCCAGCTTTTATGTGCATCCTCCTGACCAATCAGCGTAGTGATTGGTCAAGGTGTGACATGTAACAAATGTACTCTTCTTTTCGGATCTCATTACGAAACATCGCTCCAGCACCGCATCATAATTACCCCAGCCTTTCCTTGCTGTAGATCAGATTCCCGTCTACGCCGTCCGCCCGGTTCATGTGTTCATCCGCCGAAAACGCGATATACGCCTGCTGCCCCATAAATTCAAACGGCACGTCGTCTGTCTCCCCTGCCAGGACGGCATCGCACACCTGGATCACATTCTGCAGGATTTCTTTGTGCACCTCCATCTGATGATGGCTGATGAACACCCGATCATACTGCCCTTCCAGCCGCCCCGCAATCCGGATCAGCTCCTCACGGTAGGCTCTCACAGGAAGCGTATTTTCATCAAACAGGAAGGTGGACTTATTGCAGGCATCCCCCAGGATCAGGATCCGTTCCTCACGGACCAGCACGACCATGGAGCCTTTTGTATGGCCTGGCAGACCATAGATGTCTGCGTGGATCCCGCCCAGGTCAAAGCTGTCCCCATCCTTCAAATCCTGAAAATCCATGGGCGAAGGAGGTACATAATCCGCTTCGTCAAAATCCGGAAGCTTTCCGTTCAGCCCGCCCCGGATATAACCGATCCGCTGTTCCAGAGGGGACATCTGCTCATAAAGCTCCTTGTCCGCATGGTTCATAAATACCCGATCAAATTCCGGCGCACCCAGGGCATGATCCAGATGCCCGTGGGTCAGAACCACCGTCACCGGCTTCTCTGTCAGCCCTTCCACAAACCTCCGCAGCTGCCCCACTCCCAGGCAGGAATCTACAAGCAGCGCTTCCGCCGCTCCTTCGATCAGATACAGAAGCTCCCCTGTCATGCTGCGGATGCAGGTCACCGCATCCGTTACCTTTTCTGCTGTGTAATATTTTACCATTTTATCTACCTCCTTCCAATACTCACGGTCAACGAAATCTGGCATGCAGTATAAAACAGTTACAGTTCACTCCTGGGCCGCGCGCCACACTGTACGGTTACGCCTTACACTAACCTTCCAGCCTCAGCAATTCCTCCGCCAGCGCGTCCACCTGTTCCTCCGCAAATCCCATGTAGAACAGCTCCCTCAGTCCGGTCAGGCTTTCATGCAGAAACTCCTCATCTCTCTGATCCAGCAAAAGCTTCAAAAACGGGGTATGCCTCCCGATGGCTTCCATCGCCCTCTCATCGTCCACCATTTCCACAAACAGCGTCTTCTTATCATAAAGCGCGTTCATGTTCTTTGTCGGCTGATAGGTATACTCATGTACCCCGGCTCCCACCTCAAAAACTTCTTTGTCCAAAGCCGGCGCATACGGCAGCTCCACTTCCGCGCTGCAGCCAAATGGCACTTCCACAAGGATGTTGACTGAGCCGTCCTTCTGAATCTTCCATTCCGACCGGAAGGTTCCGTATACCGAATCATAGGACAGTCTGGCAAACCCCAGCTTTTTACTGATCTGCGGCGCAATGGAAGCTTTACGGAATCCCGGCTCCAGTGCTTTCAGCCCGGCCACATCCCGGTACAGGTATTCCACAACCGCGCCGAACGCGAAATGGTTCAGGGAATTCATCATGGTGCCGCTCATGGTGCCGTCCTCCAGGACCGAATTCCAGCGCTCCCAGATAGTGGTGGCTCCCAGGCCGATACAGTGCATCCATCCCGGATACCCCTCCTGAGTCAGGAAATAAAGCGCCTCCTGCTCCATGCCATTCTCGGCCATCACCCTGCACATCAGCGGCGCTCCCACAAACCCGCCTTTCAGCTTATAGCAGTCTTTGTACAGGCGGGTCCTGAAGTCCTCCACGAGACGTTCCTTCTCCCGGTAGATCCCGCTGTAAAGCGCCGTAATATAGCCGGTCTGGGTATCCACGGCCAGCTTTCCGCTCTCTGTAAAATACTCCCGAAGAACCGCCCTGCGGATCTTCCCGCTCAGCGCGCCGTAATGGGCGCGGTCCTCCGTATAGCCCAGCGCTTCTGCCGCCTCAGATACCATTTTCGCAGACATGGAATAATAACAGGATGCGATAAAATAATCATCCGTCCCACCCTTCATACTCTGTTCGCTGCGTCCGTCCAAGGCCAGCCAGTCCCCCATCTGAGCGTTGAAGTTAAACAGATAATGATGTCCCCGCGCCGAGTCGTCACGGTCGATCCGGTCCACCCAGTCCTTCATCATCGGATAGTAGGCTTCCAACGCCTTTTTATCCGCAAACCGCTCGTAGAGCACGGTTGGAAGGAATGCCGCAATATCTCCCCACACCGCCGCGTAAGCCGCATTTTCCGGATCCAGTACCGGGATCACCCCCGGCAGGATCCCGTCCAGCTTCACCTGTTCCGTACGCAGGTCATGGAGGAACTTATTGTAAAACGCAGCCGTATTCATATTATAGCTGGCGGCGCCGGAAAATACCTGGGCGTCTCCGGTCCAGCCCAGCCGCTCGTCACGCTGAGGGCAGTCTGTCGGGAAATCGATACTGTTGGACTTCTGTCCCCATTTCGCGTTCGAAAAAAGCCGGTTCACATTTTCATGCCCTGTCACAAAAAAACCGGTTTCTTCCATTTCGGAGTAGAGGGCCTTTCCGCAGAAATCTTCCGGATCCACTTCCCCATCCCAGCCGGACACGCGGACATAGCGGAAGCCAAAGAAGGTAAACCTGGGTTTCACGATTTCTTCTCTGCCGCCGGAAACATACACAAACTGGGATTTTGCCCTGCGGTAATTCTCTCTGTAAAAATTTCCCTGCTGAAGGATCTCGCCAAAATCCAATACCACTCTTGTCCCCTTGGGGAGATCTGCATGGAACTGTACATATCCTGCAAAATTCTGTCCAAAGTCCAGAACGGTCTCCCCTGCAGGCGTATGGATGACCTGCCGTACCGGCATGGACTCATGCTCTGTGACCGGAACGCTGTACCGCTCTGTAAGAGAGCCTTCCACACCGCCGCTCACCGGCACCCTTTTCGGATTGTCCCTGCCCTCCCACAGCAGACGGTTGATGGTCTCCCCGTCATAGATCCCATCGCCGTCCTCCGTATCCGAGCCTCGGTAAAGCCAACTCTCATCGGAAGCGATCACATCCTCCGACCCGTCTGCGTATTTCAAATGCAGCTCCGCTATCATCTGATATTCACTGCCGTAAATGCCGGATGTATAGGAAAGGCCAAAAGCCCCTTTATACCAGCCATTTCCCAGCTCCACGCAGAGGGTGTTGTCCTCCCGGATCTGGTCCGTCACGTCATAGGTCTGGTACTGGACTTCTGTGTGGTAGTCACTGAAATACGGAGTCAGAGTCTCATTCCCTACTTTCTCTCCGTTCAATGCCGCCGTGTACATTCCAACCCCGGAAATATACAGCCGTGCGTCCGTCACATCTCCCCGCGCGGAAAATGTCTTTTCAAATATGGGATGGAAACGGTCTCCCGGCTGAGGTTTGATCCAGCTTCCCAGCCATGGCTCCTCCCTCTTCGCAGTCTCAAAATAAGCACATTCTTCACTGACTGCCTCTTCCCCATTGTCTCCCCTGACGCTTACCCGCACATAGTACCTGGTTCTGCATTTCAGGCGGATCTCCAGCTCCTCGCCCGCGGAATCCAGAGCGGATCCCTCTTTGGTACAGATGATGTTCTCAAACCCTGGATCCTCCGCGGCTTCAATCCGCACATGATCCGCTTTTTTTGCCTCTGTTTCCGTCACCAGCCATGCAGCGCGGACACTGTCAAACGCGTAACCCACAGGATTCGTCATTCCGTTGATCTTTATTTTGCTGATCTTCATATGTTTTCTCCTCATATTATCTGCTTCATCATACATTTACTATAATCAAAAACTCCGCCAAAAGCAATAACGGACAAGGACACTCGCTTTAACCTTTGCGGACATTGTTAACAGAACACTTGCGCTGCCCCTCTTCTCCTTTCTCATAGATTCCCTCCAGCACAAGGACCGCCGTAAGCAGCGTAAATTCCATCGTGGCGGCAAGCTAAGACTTTTCCGGAAGATAGCCATGAAGCCGGATATATCTTACCGCCAGGTCCATAAAGCCGGGAAAAATTCCGTTTGCCGTCTCTTTTCCCATTTCCTGTTCATAGATTCCTCTGATTTCCAGATCAGGCACCGTGATATTCACTCTGAGGTCATGATTTTTCCACACCCCGTGAAATCCGGCGACAATCGCAAGAAAGCCCCCGATATGCAGCATGTTCCACTGCACGGTCTATTCCGCCCGGGCGCCCCCCTGCCCCCGGTCGAAAAACGGAATAGGGATATCCGGCAGACTGCTTTTTCCCGTTATGGAAGCAATAAAATCCGCGGCATTGTCCAAAGATATCCCCTCATCGAAATTAACATACAGTTGATAACTTTCTCCAAAATCTATGCTCATCCACACTCCCTGTCCAGAAATACTGGAAATGGGAACGCAGAACTTCACACCCACTCTGCACTGATAGATTGCCTCTCCATCTTTCTCCCGGCCTTCTTCGGTTACATGGCTGTTGATCACAAGAACGCACTCCTCCGCCATTTTGATCTCACCATAAAAAGGCAACTCAATCCTCTTTAAAAATGCCTCTTCCACCACATACTTCATTTCCCCGAAAGGTCCTCTGGAATCTCCCGTCAGAACCACCGTTTCACCCGCTTCCGGCAGAAAATCTCCGTGTAGATATTGTCAATATTGCCCAGCCCAATTTTTTTAGAAAAATTTTTTATTGTTTCAAAATTTTCATAAGTCTTTTGCGTCTTGAATATTTGTAATACAGCGTCTGATATCGGATATCGTAAGGAAAAATAATGGAACGACCATTCGAGCATACTGTAACAATTTATTATTGCCTGCCTCTTTTCTTCTGCGCTTTGCCTTATATCATCCAACTGGGAATCTTGCGTTAATGGATGAATATACTTTTCTTTCTTGCGCTTCACACGCATTTCCCTTATAATTGTTCGGGGAACCGTCAAGTTCCCTGACTTCCGCACTTAGTAACCGGATTCTGATTTTATCCGTACTCCATAAGCTGTTCCTCCTTTTTTGTAATTGTTTTTAGTCAAAAAGAATTACTCTTTCACTAATAGGAGAAAAACGGCTATAAAAACGGAAGTGTTTTTGAAAAAACAGCTACAAAATTTTATTTTTTTGAAAAGGACTGACTGTAAATGCCGAAATATGCTGAACTCCCGGCATTTAGGGAGCAGAATTTCATAACGGAAGCAGACGGGGATATGCTCCACCGTGAAGCATGCGCTTTTGCGATCCGGCGTATTGAAGAAAGTGTAAGGACAGAGGAAGATTTTAAGGAAGTCATCAGGTGGTGGGACAAACTGGGCACCAACAGGGAACGGAAAGAAAGAGACCACGAGACAGGACGCTCTGCTGTTCCTTTGGAATGGGGCGCATATGAATTGTACTTTTCCGGCAGACCTTCCTATGACATGATCCTAAGGAGACTCATGCTTGCAGGTGATTTCCTCGATATTATATTTGACAACCCTGAAACAATACATGAGCTTGTCACGGATGCGGATATATCAAAAATATTGAAAGAACTAAAGCCGCATCTAAAAAATATGCTCTATTACCTGTTCCTGCGTGACTATTCCACAGCAGAATATGCGGAGATCATCGGACAGACTGGCCGGAATATTCGTGGTATCAGGGAAACTGCACTGAAAAAGATGCGGAAACTTTACGGCGGCATACTTACATACAGGAAAGAAAACAATCTGCCGCTGACGCTTGACGAAAAATATTTTCTGGAAAACGGAGCGCGGAAGAAAAGGACACCGGACAGCTTGACCGATAACAAGTAACCGTTTATAATATAAGAAATATTACATCAGATAATGTGGCAGGATTGATGGATTGGAGCAGATTTTTTATGAAAAACTTATTTGAACATACCAGCGCACCGTGGATTCGGTACAGCAGCTATGAATATATGACAGGCAATGACAATAACCTCTACATAACGGTTTCCAAAGACGCAAAACCGGAAATGTACCGTCCCATGCAGGAAGCAAAACGGCTCGTCATTGATGCCATAAATGTCGGGCTTACCGCCATGCACAAGGCTCCGGAAGAAGAACTGAAAATGTCCGTGCTTGATTTTATTCATAAATATGGTTTTCTCGGTTTTATGACCGCCCTGCCGACAACAGCAGATTTTATAACCTATGAATCAGTATATTTGCCCAAAAACCACTTTATCAAAGCAGAAACACTCTCCACAGATGAGTATCTTTCTTATTTTTACCCTTTTGATATGCCGGATTTCAGAAAGAACGGCATGGAATCAGGATGGTCTGTGACTGACCGTGATGGCATTGCAATTACAATGGCTATGGGGAATGCGCCACAGGCTGTGGCGATGGGATTGCAGAAGGAATATGTGGAAAGATACGACTGGCTTGTGAAGGAATTTACTGACTGGGCGTTTACTTTTATGACAAGTTTCCTTTATTACATGGATTATGATACGATTGACGAACAGACACGCAGCCTGTACCGTCAGGGCATTTCCGCTTTCGGCGGCATAGCCCCGACTTACCGGATTGCGCTGGAAAAGGATACGCCCGTTATCGTATGGGATTTCCACTCCCTGCTTGTCATGGTGCAGATGTGCTTTTCCTTCATGCTCACGGATAAGGACAGTGATATGCGTATGTGCAAGCATTGTAAAAAAGCCTTTGTCGCAAGCCGGAAAGGGAATGAATTTTGCAGCCAGAAGTGCAAGAACCAGTTTAATGTATATAAATCAAGGGAAAAGAAGAAAGGAAACAAAAGAGATGATTGAAAACAGGAATGTAAATATCATAACCGATGCGGACGGTAAAAAACTGGTTCTGATTAACAATATCCGCTTCAAGGCAAAAGTGCGGGATGACTGGACGGCTGTCGAAGAATACCTGAAAGGGTATATCGGGGATTTTTACGAAATTGAGGAAACTTCTGAAAAAATATATATTTCGGCAGATTTTCCCGATGAATACGCAAGTTCAGAAAGCCGTATTGCATTAAAAGGCGCTGTGGCAAAGGCTAAAGCAAATGCTGTGCAGGCTATTCCTGAACTTATAAGAATAGCTGCCAATCCAAAACATGAAGCAAACCGGAAAGAAAAACACAAAACAGATGCGGTATATGGATGGTTTCGCTACTACATCAGATTTGCATTGCCTGTATATGATGACAAAACGGGGAAAATAGCAAGACATAATATTTATTCAGCAAGTATGCTTGTCCGTCATGCGAATGATGGCAGGAAGTATCTGTATGATATTTTGGCAATAAAAAAAGAAACGAGCAGCCCGCTTGAGTGAAAACACCGTACGGTAAAAACCCATTTCTTGTTGTCAATAATAAACCATTTTTCATTTCCTGTCAATCCCCAATTTTGATTTTTTCAGAATACCGCCATTGGTATTTTTAATGCAATGGGGGGAACTTTGTTCCCCCTTAACCACTTCATAGCAGGAGGCGCAGATGATGTCAAGATCGCCACAGGTGAATCGGAGCCGCCGGCTCCGATTCACCTGTGGCGATCTTGACATCATCTGCGCCTCCTGCTACAAAACTTAAAGCCAAAACAATACTAAAGGGAATATATCAAATCGTGCAGCACTACTTCCTCCGCCCTGCTCCTGATGCTGTTCATCTTCTGAAGCCAACATAGCCAGTCATCGGATTTTAACTGCTCCGTCACACCCTCTTTCTTTGCCATCTGCCCCACAAGCCTGTCCATCATCTCATTGCATTCTTCATCAATTTCCGCAAGATGTTTCCATAATGTTTCTGACAAAATCATATACGAATAAATGCCTCCATGATTCTCCTTCAAAAACCGCAGTTTCATTCTTCCGTACTTTCCGATATGATATTCTGTTGTATCCGAAAGTTTGAGGTCGGGAATCAAGTAATCACCTTCCCAATGGTATGTAATTTCCATATACATCCGCCTTTCTTTGTACTAAACTGTTTACAGATATGAATAAAAGGATTATCACCTTCTTCCTTGTATTACAACATCTGCAATTTTTCATTCACCACAAATGAGCCAGCCGCATATATTGTATTTTAGCAGATGTCCATTTCCGCTAAAATACTGCGTTTGCCAGAAATGTTTACATCTACAGTTCACAACATATCACATCATTTTAAGAAGTAATTTTGATAAAAACTTCACAACTAAACCAGTGCAAAGTGCCGCAATAACAGTTCCCTCTCTTATTCCGACAATTTTAAGATTAAAGAATATCAATGAAAGAAAGACAGCCATAATGACACAGGCGATATCAAATGCAATTTTAACATTGCCGAAATTTTTGTGTATCGTATCTGAAACAGCCTTAACAAACGCTTCGCCGGAATTCATAACAACGTTTGCGATCACGCAAAGAGTTATCCCAAATCCGAGGATAACGGTACCGATCATAACCATCAGCAGTCTTATGGGATAAATGTTAACAGGAATAAACGAAACGCACCATAACCCAAAATCAGTAAACCAACCAAACAAAAACGATAATGGAATTTGCAGGAGTTGAACAGGCTTAAATTTCTTCCTTAACAGAATTATCTGTCCAAGGATCAATATGCAGTTCCAAATAATAAGCCAGTTCCCCAAAGAAAAAAAGCGAAATCTTTCCGCAACAACATTTGCCACCGAGGAAATAGGCGAAACTCCGAGATCTCCGTGTTTGGTAACCGCAACGCCTATCGCAGAAAAAAACAGTCCTATGACAAGTAAAATGTACCTTTTCAGCATCTGTGATTTAGTCATTTTCATTGTATCCATAATAAAACCTCCATAAAAAAGTTTGCCTTTATTCGTTATTGCAAATATTTCTGTATATTCCGGAAAGAAGCGTTATAAGCGTTTCTTTTTCCTTGTCGGAAAATCCTTCCATAGCCATCTTTTCGATCTTTTCAAATTCGACCGCAATACGTTCGGCAAGTTCGCCGCCTTTTTCGGTCAAGAAAACATACAGTGATCGTCGGTTTCCGTCTTGCATTTTTCGCACGATCAGTCCTTTTTTCTCCATACCATTTAAAACAGACGTCAGAGAAGCCTGTTCAATATGACACGCCGCGGAGATATCCTTTTGTATTGAACCGTTGTGATCTTTGAGATAATCAAGTATCTTCGGCTGTCCTAAAGACAGCTCCGTATCCTTGATCATCGAAAAAAGTTTTTTTTGAAATATAAAATGGTTTGCCATAATCAAAAAATGAAAACTTTCTTCCATATAAATGCCCAGCTTTCCAAACATGGCAAGGGATGCATCCGCCATTTTCCGGCAGAGATCTCTGTCTCTCTGCGCATTAAGCAGTTCCCGCTGCTTTTTCGCCTGTTTTGCTAACGGCATAGACAGGAATTCCCCTTGGTTTTTCGTATGGTTACCTGGTAGGACGATTTTACAATTGGAAATCTGCGAAAGCTGTATATACCTCCGCAAAAGCATGCCGCCATATATTACTTCGGCCAAGACCTAT
>NZ_JBQIKP010000068.1:0-17927 GCF_056796775.1 Schaedlerella sp. | reverse complement strand
AACCGTTAGAAACCTTGTGCTTATACCAGCATTGGCATAAGTGTTTTTCTTATGCAGAAATTTTGCCATTTTGCGTCAAAAAATATTTATAAGTGGCCTAACATCAAGGTGCGGGAACTGTTGGTGTATTGGCTGGAACAAGTTATGAGACCGGAGCCGTCTTTTACTGCGAATAGTTACCATACATATAAAAATTGTATCGATAAGCATATTATACCACAGATAGGAAATTTAAAGATAATGACACTTAATCAGGGGCATTTAAGCAAGCTTTTCAAGTCGCTGTCGGAAAAATATACGTCTATACCTAAACTGGCAAAGACGATTTTAAATACGTCAATGAGATATGCATTAGATAAACGTTTGATTATGAACAATCCATGTACGGATGTAGATTTACCGAAACAGATCAAAAAGGATGGGTATCACACCATTGTTGTAGAGGAAGCTAGAACCTACAATCTGGAACAGGTTAAACTCTTATTAGAAGCGTCTAAGGATTCACGTATCCATATGCAGATTCTGTTTGCTCTGTTGATGGGGCTGCGTAAAAGTGAAATAAATGGCCTGAAATATTCGGATGTGGATTTTGTGCATCATAAATTAAAAATCCAACGTCAGCTTGGTGAGGATCTCCATGCGGAAGAAAATGGAAAATGTGCAAAATCAAAGTCAAAGCAGGAGATTAGACCAAAGACTCTTTCCAGTTACCGGGAATTGGATATACCTGATTATGTGTATCATGAGATTTTGGAAGAGCGAAAGCGGTATGAAAGAAATCGCAGCAGAAGGCAGAACGGAAAATGGGTTTTTCAGGACATGGGATATATATGCTGCTCAAGCTATGGACGTCCGCGAAGTAAGGATTACCATTTTAAGCATTATAAAGAGCTTTTAGAAAAAACAGGACTGCCGCATATACGTTTTCATGATCTGCGTAAGACATATGCTACACTTTTGATGAAAAACAATATTAATCAAAAAGCAGTGGCAACTGCATTAGGACACGCGAAGTCTATTATTACTGTAGATACCTATACAGATATGCAGGCGATTATAGAGGACTGTGTTGACGAATTGCATGAATTTATTTCAGAAGTTCATCCATATGATTATGCTGACAAAACCTTATTATGGGAGATGTTTCAGGAAGTAATTGAGATTCAGGGAGAGGGAAAAGAAGAAGTTGAGAGGATGGAGGGAAGAAAAAAGGAGGAAGCACAGACACCGATTGTGTACGATTACTCGGATATAACAGAACTGACAGATATAAATGAATGGTTTGCAGGAGAGGGGTAGCGGAAAACTACCTCTCTTTTTTGACCTTGAAAGCGGGGGAAGAAATTTCTTCAGATAGACTAAGAGTTTCTATTGCATTTACAGGAGGTTTCTGCTACAATGAATCAGAACAAATGTTCATGGTAAAATTAAGTCTGAGGCTTTTCTGTTATGAAGAATTATGCTATCCTGTGGTACGTAATGTTCAGATATTTTGTTTTGTGTTGCGTAGTTAGAAAATTCAGTTTTAGTGACTTTATTCGTGTAATTGGCCTTTTCGCCCACTTAGAAGTTCCTATTACACGAATTTCCGGGAAAAATTACACGAATTTACGGGCCAATAGGCATGATAGTAAGGAGGTATGTCTGTGGAAACAGGACAAAAAAATTTTAAATTAGTTTCGGAATACAAGCCTACCGGAGACCAGCCGGAAGCAATTGCGGCACTGGTAAAGGGATTCAAGGAGGGCAATCAATTCCAGACTTTACTAGGGGTTACGGGGTCTGGGAAGACATTTACGATGGCGAATGTGATACAGGAACTGAATAAGCCAACCCTTATCATAGCGCACAATAAGACGCTTGCTGCTCAGTTGTACGGAGAATTCCGTGAATATTTCCCGGAAAACGCGGTGGAATATTTTGTGTCCTACTACGACTACTACCAGCCCGAAGCCTATGTCCCTTCTTCGGACACCTACATCGCCAAAGATTCCGCCATCAACGACGAGATCGACAAACTCCGTCTCTCCGCCACCATGGCCCTTGCCGAGCGGCGCGACGTGGTCATTGTGGCCAGTGTGTCCTGCATCTACGGCCTGGGAAGCCCGGTAGACTACCAGAACATGGTGATCTCCCTGCGCCCCGGCATGACAAAGGAGCGGGACGAGCTGATGGCGAAGCTGATCGAGATCCAGTACGACCGCAATGACATGGATTTCCACCGCGGGACCTTCCGGGTTCGGGGGGACGTGCTGGAGGTGATTCCTGCTTACGAATCCGACACGGCTGTCCGGGTAGAGTTCTTCGGGGACGAGATCGACCGGATCACGGAGATCGACATCTTGACCGGGGAGATCCGGGATGAACTGAAGCACGTAGCCATCTTCCCAGCATCCCACTATGTAGTAGATAAGGACAATATTAAGCGCGCCGTACAGGATATAGAAAAAGAACTGGAAGAGCGGGTCAGGGAATTTAAGCGCCAGGACAAGCTTCTGGAGGCGCAGCGGATCGCGGAGCGGACCAACTTCGATATCGAGATGCTCAAGGAGACCGGGTTTTGCTCCGGAATCGAGAACTATTCCCGGCATCTGGCAGGGCTGGCCCCGGGACAGGCGCCCTACACGTTGATCGACTATTTTCCTGATGATTTTATCATCATGATCGACGAGTCCCACAAGACGGTGCCACAGATCGGCGGGATGTACAATGGGGACCAGTCCAGAAAATCGACGCTGGTAGACTATGGATTCCGTCTGCCCTCAGCAAAGGACAACCGCCCCTTGAACTTTGAAGAATTTGAAAGTAAAATAAACCAGATGCTTTTCGTTTCCGCTACTCCGGGCGTCTATGAAGAAGAGCATGAGCTTCTCCGCGCCGAGCAGGTCTTAAGGCCAACAGGGCTTTTAGATCCGGAGGTGGAGGTGCGTCCGGTGGAGGGCCAGATCGACGACCTGATCAGCGAAGTGAACAAAGAAGTGGCAAAGAAAAACAAAGTGCTGGTGACCACGCTGACCAAGCGGATGGCCGAGGATCTGACGGATTATATGCGGGAGGTGGGCATCCGGGTCAAGTATCTGCATTCCGATGTGGATACCCTGGAGCGGACGGAGATCATCCGGGATATGCGTCTGGACGTCTTTGACGTACTGGTGGGGATCAACCTGCTCCGTGAAGGGCTGGACATTCCGGAGATCACGCTTGTGGCCATTCTGGACGCAGACAAGGAAGGCTTCCTGCGTTCTGAAACCTCCCTGATTCAGACTATCGGCCGTGCGGCCCGCAATTCCGAAGGACATGTGATCATGTATGCGGATAAGATGACCGACTCTATGCAGATGGCCATTGACGAGACCATGCGCCGCCGGGAGATCCAGATGGCATACAACCAGGAACATGGGATCACGCCGCAGACGATTCAGAAAGCGGTACGCGACCTGATCAGCATTTCTCAGAAGGTAGATACAGGGGAAATGCTGATGGAGAAGGACGTGGAGTCCATGAGCCGGGAAGAACTGGAGAAGATGGTGGGAAAGGTGACGAAGCAGATGAAGAAAGCGGCGGCGGAACTGAACTTCGAGGCGGCGGCCGAGCTGCGTGACCAGCTGATCGAACTGAAAAAGGCACTGAATGATATGGAATCATGATGTCAGAACAGAGGTAGCCTCGGACAGAAACAGTGCAGGCAGCGGATCGATGGTCATTTGTGCGGCAGACGGCCAGCACGTGAAGCGTTCGAAAATTAGACAACAGGGGAAATCAGCCGATAAAGGCGGTGAAACCTCTTTGGCAGGCAGATCATTAATTTGAGAAAAGACAGGAGACACAATATGGGAGTAAAGATAGACGCCAGAAAATATATCAAAATACGCGGCGCAAATGAAAACAATCTGAAAAATATTGATGTGGACATTCCACGGAACGAGCTGGTAGTTCTGACCGGGCTGAGCGGTTCGGGCAAATCCTCGCTTGCCTTTGATACCATTTATGCGGAGGGGCAGCGCAGATATATGGAGTCTCTGTCTTCCTATGCCCGTCAGTTCCTGGGGCAGATGGAGAAGCCGGATGTGGAGAGCATCGAGGGTCTGTCCCCGGCCATCTCCATTGACCAGAAGTCCACCAACCACAATCCCCGCTCTACTGTGGGGACTGTGACGGAGATCTACGATTATTTTCGCCTGCTCTATGCACGGGTGGGGATTCCACACTGCCCGAAGTGCGGAAAGGAGATCAAAAAGCAGTCCGTAGACGAGATGGCGGATCAGGTCATGGCAATGCCGGAGGGCGCCAGGATCCAGCTTCTGGCCCCGGTTGTACGGGGGCGGAAGGGGACGCACGCCAAGCTGCTGGATCGCGCCAAGCGGAGCGGATATGTCAGGGTGCGTGTGGACGGCAACCTGTATGAATTGTCCGAGGAGATTGCGCTGGATAAAAATATCAAGCATAATATTGAGATTATTGTGGACCGTCTGATCGTAAAGCCGGGGATTGAGAAGCGTCTGGCGGATTCCATTGAAAGCGTGCTGAACCTGGCGGAGGGACTCCTGATCGTGGATGTGATCGGAGGGGAACCCATGAATTTCAGCCAGAGCTTTTCCTGCCCGGACTGCGGGATCAGTATTGAAGAGATCGAACCACGGAGTTTTTCGTTCAACAACCCCTTCGGGGCCTGTCCGTCCTGCTTTGGACTAGGCTATAAGATGGAATTTTCAGAGGAACTGATGATTCCCAATCCTTCTCTGAGCATCAATGAGGGCGCTATTGCGGTGCTGGGATGGCAGTCCTGTTCGGATAAGAGCAGCTTTACCAATGCGATCCTGACGGCCCTATGCGAGGAATACGGATTTGGTCTGGATACGCCCTTCGAGGAATATCCGAAGAAGATCCATGATATTCTGGTCTATGGAACAAATGGGAAATCGGTCAAAGTCCACTATAAGGGACAGCGGGGCGAAGGCGTGTACGATGTGGTCTTTGAGGGGCTGATCCGAAGTGTGGAACGGCGTTACCGCGAGACCCATTCAGAGTCCTCCAAGGCAGAATACGAGACCTTCATGAATATCACTCCCTGCTCCGAGTGTAAAGGACAGAGATTGAAGCAGACCTCCCTTGCGGTGACGGTGGGAGAAAAAAATATTGCGGAGGTTACCGCGTTTTCCATCGACAGGCTTCAGGAATTCCTGCAGAATCTGGAGCTGACAAAGACCCAGCAGATGATCGGGAATCAGATCTTAAAGGAGATTCGGGCAAGGATCCAGTTTTTGATGGATGTAGGGCTTGATTACCTGACCCTGTCCCGGGCCACTGGCTCTCTCTCCGGGGGGGAAGCGCAGCGGATCCGCCTGGCAACCCAGATCGGCTCCGGCCTGGTAGGAGTAGCCTATATCCTGGACGAGCCCAGCATCGGTCTGCACCAGCGGGATAATGATAAGCTGTTGGCCACCTTGAAGCGACTCCGTGACCTGGGAAATTCCCTGATCGTGGTGGAGCATGACGAGGATACCATGCTGGCTGCGGACTGCGTGGTAGACATCGGACCCGGCGCAGGCGAGCACGGCGGCAGGGTGATCGCTGTCGGTACTGCACAGGAGATCATGGCCTGCGAAGCTTCTGTTACAGGAGATTATCTTAGCGGCAGAAAGCAGATTCCGGTGCCTGAGACAAGGAAGCCGTTTTCAGGTTTTCTGAAGGTTGTGGGGGCACAGGAAAATAATCTGAAAAATATCACGGTCAATTTCCCTCTGGGAGTGATGACATGCGTGACCGGCGTATCCGGCTCCGGCAAAAGCTCTCTGGTAAATGAGATCTTATATAAAAAGCTGGCCAAGGAGTTAAACCGGGCCAGGACAATCCCGGGAAAGCACCGGCGCATTGAGGGACTGGATCAAGTAGACAAGGTTATCAGCATCGACCAGTCACCCATTGGAAGGACGCCCCGGTCCAATCCGGCCACCTACACAGGGGTTTTTGACCTGATCCGGGATTTGTTCGCGGCCACCCCGGATGCCAAGGCGAGGGGGTATAAAAAGGGCAGGTTCAGCTTTAATGTAAAAGGTGGACGTTGTGAAGCCTGCTCCGGAGACGGGATCATCAAGATTGAGATGCATTTCCTGCCGGACGTATATGTGCCCTGCGAGGTATGCGGCGGTAAGCGGTATAACCGGGAGACGCTGGAGGTCAAGTATAAGGGCAAGAGTATCTACGACGTCCTGGATATGACAGTGGAGGAAGCGGTCACATTTTTTGAAAATGTCCCCAGCATCAGCCGAAAGATGCAGACCCTTTATGATGTGGGACTTTCCTATATTAAGCTGGGACAACCCTCCACGGAGCTCTCCGGCGGCGAGGCGCAGCGGATCAAGCTGGCTGCGGAGCTGAGCAAGCGCAGCACAGGGAAGACCGTATACATTCTGGATGAGCCGACCACTGGCCTGCATTTTGCAGATGTACACAAGCTGACGGAAATCTTGCGCAGACTGGCGGATGACGGCAATACGGTGATCGTCATTGAACATAACCTGGATGTGATCAAGACTGCGGACTATATCATCGATATCGGACCGGAAGGCGGAGATAAAGGCGGCACCGTTGTGGCGGAAGGAACGCCGGAGGAAGTGGCTAAAAATAAAAAATCTTATACCGGGAAGTATATTGCCTCGATGCTTAACAAAAAATAACAGAAGTATATTTTTACGGAAAGCTCAAATTTGAAGAAAATCGATCCAGTTTCATAATAAATGAATAAAAAATGGAAAATCTGAAAAAAGGGCTTTCCAATTTGGTAAAAATTGATTATACTAGTGAATGGTCATAACTGGTTGCAGGTTGCGCCTTGGCCAGACGTGTTTGACAACATCAGATAAACAGACTATAAAAAACGAAGGATGAGATGTATGAAACTGTGAACAATTGTCATCGCCTTATGGGCGGATCATAGATTCACGGTTTCCGGTCAAGGAATCTCTTGGGAGAAGGATTTGTTTTAGAAGGGAGAGTTTTATATGTCTGTTGATATCGGAATAGATCTGGGGACAGCCAGTGTGCTTGTGTATGTGAGGGGCAAGGGAGTGATATTGAAGGAACCTTCCGTCGTTGCATTTGACAGGGATACCAACGTGATTAAGGCCATCGGTGAGGAAGCGCGCCTGATGCTGGGCAGGACTCCGGGGAATATCATCGCTGTGCGTCCTCTGCGGCAGGGGGTCATCTCGGATTACACCGTGACGGAGAAGATGATCAAGTATTTTGTGCAGAAGGCGGTGGGACGGCGGATGTTCAAGAAGCCGCGGATTAGCATCTGTGTACCAAGCGGTGTGACGGAGGTGGAGAAGAAAGCTGTGGAGGAAGCGACCTTTGCGGCAGGGGCTAGAGAAGTGCATCTGATCGAAGAGCCGGTGGCAGCGGCGATTGGAGCAGGGATTGATATATCCAAGCCCTGTGGAAATATGATCGTAGATGTGGGCGGCGGCACTTCAGATATTGCCGTGATCTCCCTTGGCGGCGCGGTAGTGAACACATCCATCAAGCTGGCCGGAGATGATTTTGATGAAGCAATCGTGCGGTATATGCGGAAAAAGCATAATCTGCTGATCGGGGATATGACGGCGGAAGACATTAAGATTAAGATCGGTACAACCTATCCGCTGGTAGAGGAAGAACGCCTGGAGGTGCGGGGAAGGAATCTGGTGACAGGCCTTCCGAAGACCGTGACTGTGACATCGACAGAGACCGAGGAAGCGCTGAGGGAGACTACCAGCCAGATCGTGGAGGCGGTGATCGCAGTATTAGAACAGACCCCGCCGGAGCTTTCTGCGGATATACTGGATCGGGGGATCGTTCTGACAGGAGGAGGCTCTATGCTCCGCGGGCTGGAAGAACTGATCGAAGAACGGACCGGGATTCATACTATGACAGCGGAGGATCCGCTGAAGGTCGTAGCGATCGGGACCGGACAGTTTGTGGAATTCATGAGCGGGCGAAAGGACTTTTGATCGGCCTGTGACCGTGCGATCCTTAAAGGAAATAGACAGGCTTCACCGGATGCCTGTCTTTTTGGAGTGAAAGGTAAGGAGTTGTGATTCTGCGTCATCGGTAACAGTTGTTTTCACAGTTCCTGATCAAAAGACGAAAGAGGTAGGGTATTTTGGAGACAGTAACAGGATATGTGGATCATGTCGTGTTTCGGAATGAGGAAAACGGATATACGGTATTCAACCTGGAAAGTGACGATGGAGAGGTGACCTGTGTGGGCAGCTTTCACTATATTACGGAGGGTGAGCTTCTGGAGTTGGAAGGGGAATACGTGAACCACAGCGTATACGGAACACAGCTTAAAGTACTCACCCATAAGGTCAAGGAGCCGGAAGATCTGGTGTCCATTGAGCGCTACCTGGGTTCCGGAGCGATAAAGGGGATCGGCGCGTCTCTTGCAGGACGCATTGTGCGCAGGTTTAAGGAGGATACGTTTCGGATTATGGAGGAGGAGCCGGAGCGTCTGGCCGAAATTAAGGGGATCAGCAAACGGAAGGCCCAGGAGATTGCGGTGCAGGTGGAAGAAAAAAGGGACATGCGGAAGGCCATGATCTTTCTGCAGAAGTATGGAATTTCTACCGCGCTTGCAGTGAAAATTTATGAATATTACGGATCCAGACTCTATGAAGTGCTGCAGGAGAATCCCTACCAGCTTGCGGACAACATTTCCGGGGTGGGGTTTAAGACAGCGGATGAGATCGCTTCCAGAATCGGGATCCATAAGGACTCCGATTTCCGGATCCGCAGCGGTCTGGTCTATGTACTGCAGCAGGCGGCTGTGGAAGGACACATTTACCTGCCCCAGGAGGTGCTTGCTTCACGGGCGGAACAGATTCTAAGCGTGCAGCTTCCGGAGATTGAGAAGTACATTATGGATCTCTGCATCGACCGGAAGACGGTCCGGAAGGAAGAAAACGGGCAGATCCGGATTTATCCGTCTCATTATTATTATCTGGAGCTGAATACGGCCCGTATGCTCTATGACCTGGACATTGACTGCGAGATGCCCGAGGAGATGATGGAACAGCGGCTGCGCAAGGTGGAAGAGCGTGAGCAGCTCCAGCTGGATCCCATGCAGCACCGCGCGGTGGTGGAATCCATCCGCCACGGGCTTCTGGTATTGACCGGAGGACCGGGGACCGGCAAGACAACCACCATCAATACCATGATACGGTTTTTTGAAAGCGAAGGTATGAGTATTTTGCTTGCCGCTCCCACGGGACGCGCCGCAAAGCGGATGACAGAAGCGACCGGATATGACTCTCAGACCATTCACCGCCTTCTGGAGGTGAATGGAAATCCGGAGGAAGAGGGGAGCGTCAGCGGATTTCAGCGCAATCGGGATAATCCCCTGGAAACAGACATCCTGATCATTGATGAGATGTCCATGGTGGATATCTCTTTGATGCATGCGCTTCTGTCCGCGGTCGTGCCGGGTACCCGCCTGATTCTGGTAGGGGATGTGAACCAGCTTCCTTCCGTAGGACCGGGCAGTGTATTGAAGGATATCATTTTGTCCGGGCGTTTTCCGGTGGTCACATTGACCCGGATCTTCCGCCAGGCAGGAGAGAGTGATATTGTGGTAAATGCACATAAGATCAATGCGGGGGAGAACGTGGTGCTGGACAATAAGAGCAGAGATTTCTTTTTCCTGAGAAGGCAGGAGGCCGATGTGATCATCGGTGTGGTCATTATGCTGATCCAGAAAAAGCTTCCCAAATATGTGGGCGCCCCTCCGTCGGAGATCCAGGTGATGACGCCTACCAGAAAAGGGCTTCTCGGTGTGGAACGTCTGAATTCCATACTGCAGCGCTACCTGAATCCGCCGGACCCGGGAAAGGAAGAAAAGGAGATCAACGGCAGGATCTTCCGCAAGGGAGATAAGGTGATGCAGATTAAAAACAACTACCAGATCGCCTGGGAAGTGCGTACAAAATACGGAGTGGCCGTAGACCAGGGGATGGGCGTGTTCAATGGGGACATGGGATGCATTACGGAGGTCGACCTGTACGGCGGGACGCTGGAGGTCGAATATGATGAACACCGAAAGGTGACCTATCCCTTTGAATCCACGGACGAACTGGAACTGGCCTATGCCATAACGGTACATAAATCCCAGGGAAGCGAGTATCCGGCTGTCATTCTTCCTCTGCTACCGGGACCACGGCTTTTGTACAACCGCAACCTGCTCTATACAGCCGTGACCAGAGCGAAAAAATGTCTGACAATTGTGGGGAGTGAAAGCGTATTTCAGGAAATGATCAGAAACAAAAGCGAACAAAACAGATATACCAGCCTGGCAGAGCGCATTCAGGAGTTTTAAGGCTCCTGGAGCTTCTGTATCCTCCGGTCTGTCCGTTCTGCGGTGAGGTGCAGAAGCACGGGACCGGAATCTGTGACGCGTGCAGGGAAAAACTTCCTATTATAAAAGAACCCAGATGCATGATATGCGGGAAGCCGGTCAAAACGGAGGAGCAGGAATACTGCCGTGACTGTGGGAAGCGAGCCTATGCCTTTGACCAGGGCCGGAGCCTGTGGCTGCATGTCCCGCCAGTGACGCGGGCGATCTATCAGTTGAAGTTTCACAATAAACGGTATTATGCGGATATATTTGCTGAAGAAATGGCACACTGGTACGGGGACTGGATTCGTGCCCGCGGGATAGAGGAGATCATCCCTGTGCCGCTCCATAAGTCCCGTCTGCGTGCCAGGGGCTTTAATCAGGCTGCGTTGCTGGCGGAACGACTGTCAGAAGAACTGCAGATTCCGATGGGGAGACATGCGGTATACCGGATCCGCAGGACCAGACCGCAGAAACTGCTGGATGACCGGGAGAGGGAGAAAAATTTAAAACAGGCCTTCGGCGTATCCAAACAGTGGAAGGCACCGCGCAATGTGCTACTTGTAGATGATATTTACACGACGGGCAGTACGATCCACCGTATTTCAAAAGTATTGAAAAAGGCAGGGGTGCAAAAAGTTTATTTTTTGACCATTAGCATTGGACAAGGGCTCTGAGTATATGCTATACTATAAAGTAATGGTTATAAGTATCTGTTTCGGGCTTTTCAGATACTTTCGACAGTATTCATCTGCCGTGAATATAAAGTTTAATACAATTCTGGAGGAAGCATATGCTGGATGTGAAGAGAATCAGGCTGATGGCGAGAATGGCTCAGTATGAGAAGAATGACATCAGAAATGATATGAAGATCAGCACCTATTATAAGAAGGACTATGTCAGTCTGAATACGCTGATCACGGTCCTGTGGATGACGGTAGGCTACGGGATCTTGGCGGCGTTGTTTGCGGTCTGCTATATGGATGAGATCCTGGAGAACCTGACTATCTCAAAAATTACATTTTTGGGCGGGGCAGCAGTGGCCGGTTATGTGGCGATGCTGATCGTCTATGTGATTGGCGCGGGCATTTTTTACAGGGGGCGGCATAACAGGGCAAAGCAGCGTGTGAAAAAATACTATAGAGATCTATCCCGGCTGGGTAAGATGGAAGTGAAGGAGAAAAAGAAAGTATGAGCACATTACTTGTCTGGAGAGAGCAACTGCAAATATTCTATGCAAAGTATTCCATATTTATCAGAATCGGGCTTCAATTTGCGCTGGGGTTTCTGGTATTTCACCAGATTAATTCCAATATCGGGTTTATGAAAGCCGCATCCTCAACAGCATGTACGGCTGGGTTGGCAGCAGCCTGTGCCATATTGCCGATGATCGTTATGGTGATGGCGGCGACGGCTCTGGTGCTGCTGCATTTTTATACGCTGTCTCTGCCGGTAGCCATCGTGGCGGCACTGCTGTTCCTTTTGATGTACATTTTTTATTTCCGGTTTTCCACCGGAAAGTCATGGCTGGTTTTGCTGATGGCCTGCTCCCTGGCAATGGATGTTCCGTTTGTGCTTCCGATTGCGGCGGGACTCCTTGGAACGCCTACCTGCGCGATTCCCGTTGCATGCGGTACGTTCTCCTATTATCTGATCCATCTGGTCAAAGGGTCCTCCAGTACCTTTAAGGCAGGAGATGGGGTGGAACTGGTGGAGACGCTGATCAGTTTTACCAAGCAGTCCCTGATGAATCAGGAGATGTGGATTATGGTTGCCGCAGCCGCAATCTGTATCCTCTTTGTATATTCAATCCGCATCCGTTCCGTGGATCATGCATGGAAGATCGCTTCTGCGGCCGGTGCAGTGATGGCGGTGGTGATTGCGGCGGCAGGAAATATAACCTTGAATCTGCATATCTCACTGACACCGCTGGTTGTCAGCGGGATCATCGGGGTCTTAGCAGGGCTTTTGATGGAGGTGGTGTTCCTTTCCGTGGATTATGCCAGGACGGAGTATCTGGAGTTTGAGGATGACGAATACCATTATTACGTAAAGGCTGTTCCGAAGATCGGTGTTACGGCTCCTCAAAAGAGCGTAAAGCATATCAATGAGAGACAGAACACAGGGAATGTTGGAAATAAAAAAAACTGGGTTGACAACAGTACACAGACACCTGCGTCTGCAGGGACAGGCTATCTGGACAGACCGAAAAGCGCGGATGAGATCCTGCTGGAGAGAAGCCTGAGCAAAGAACTGGGACTGGACGGAAAAGGCAAAAAATGACAGATATGACAGTAAGGTCTCCGGGCGCGGCGACTCGCTTTATCCGGAGTGGGAGGTGAGCTGATGCGGCAAGAATTACAACAGATTTTTCATAGATTTATCGGCGATCCGTATATTCCCGAGCTGCGTATCACGGATATTGTGGAGATCCTGATCATTGCGGTGGTTGTATATGAGATCATGCTGTGGATCAAGAACACAAAGGCATGGATGCTGCTGAGAGGGCTGCTGATGCTGGGGGTGTTCATTCTGGTGGCGTATGTATTCAAGATGCATGCCATCCTGTATCTCGCAAGAGAATCCATCAGTATCCTGGCATTTGCGGCACTGGTCGTATTTCAGCCGGAGCTGCGCCGCGCGCTGGAGAAGCTGGGAGAGAAGAATCTGTTCAGTAGCTTTTCTCTGTTTGACAGAGGAAGGGAAAACCTGCGTTTTTCAGACAGGACAAGGGATGCGCTTGTAGCGGCCTGTTTCAGTATGGGCAGTGTAAAAACCGGCGCCCTGATCGTGGTGGAGCGGGCCATCCATTTGACCGAATATGAGATGACGGGAATTGAGCTGGACTGTATCGTATCGGAGCAGGTACTTCTCAATATTTTTGAACACAATACACCGCTTCATGACGGCGCAGTGATCATACGCGGAGACAGGATCACATCCGCCACCTGCTATCTGCCTCTGTCAGACAATATGCAGATCAGTAAATCATTGGGGACAAGACATCGTGCCGCCCTCGGCATGAGCGAGGTCAGTGACGCAATGATCCTTGTCGTATCAGAGGAGACCGGTTACGTATCTATGGCCATGGACGGACAGCTTGTGCGGAATATGACTCCGGAGTATTTGAAGGAAAAACTGGGGCAGATCCAGAATCGTCTTTCCGATGGAAAGAAATTTGCGATGCGGAAAGGACGGAAGAAACATGAAATTTAAAATAACGCGGAATCTGGGCCTGAAAGTGGCGGCTTTGATCTTTTCTGTTTTTTTCTGGCTGATCGTGATTAATGTCAACGATCCGGTCACCACTGCGACGTATGCCAACATTCCGGTGGATTTCGTCAATGAAGAGGTTGTCAGGAATATGGGCAAGGTCTATGACTTGGTGGGGGATCCCCAGACTGTGCGTGTGACGGTTTCAGGAAAGAGATCCGTCCTGGCCAGAGTCAGGACCAGCAATATTTCAGCCATAGCGGATTTGAGTCAGATGGAGGTGAGCACATATCTGGTGCCGATCACTGCGGAGGTGAAAGGACTTGAGGGGGAAACGGTGACAACACAGGTCAACCCGGTGAATCTGCAGATCAAGATCGAAGATATGAAGAGCAATACCTATCCAATTTCCGCAAGTACGACGAATTTGGTTCCAAGAGATGGTTTTGTAGTGGGCGAGGCATCCGTGAGTCCGGAAAAGATCACCATTCGGGGGACGGAATCCAAGATCAATAATATCCATCGGGTTGTGGCAAAGGCGCGTGACTCAGCTGATTTATCCGGTCTGTCGGAGGATACGACGCTGGATGCGGAGCTGATCATTTTTGACGGCAACGACAACGTTATGGATCAGAGTCAGCTGACCAACAACCTGGGAGAACGGGGGCTCAGCCTGAATGTGCAGATACTTCGGGAAAAGAATGTACCGGTGATCCTGAACGGGGTATCCGGAAATCCAGCGAACGGATTTGTTTATACCGGCTCTACTTTGGAGCCGTCCATGGTAAAGATATGCGGTACAAAAGAGGCATTGGACTCCGTCAGCTCAATTGAGATTCCGGAATCAGCGGTCAATATTCAGGGAAAGCAGGGCAGAGAGGAAGTGACGGTAGATATCCTGCCTTATCTTCCGGATGGGATCAGCCTGTCGAAGGATGTGTCCAATAATGTTATTGTGACCGTCATGATTGAGCAGGAGGGGACAAAGACAATCCAGCTCCCGGTGGGGGCGATCCAGATCAAAAATCTGAAGGAAGACCTGAAGCTGGAATTTGAGTCGGATATGGATATCGAACTGCAGTTTACAGGGAGAGAGGAGGCTTTGGAGGTACTGGATATCCGGTATGCGGCTTCCATGGATCTAAAGAACTATAAGACGGCCGGAACATATGAAATAGCAGTAAATATCGAGACACCCTCCGGCGTGGAATTAACGAAAAACCCGACTGTCAGGATCATACTGACAGAAAAAGACGGGGGATAGGATGATTGGATATGGTAAGAGAAAGCGTGATTATTAAAAATCCCACCGGCCTTCATCTGAGGCCGGCGGGGCTGTTCTGCAAGACGGCGATGCAGTTTGGCTGTAAGATCACCATCGAGAAGACAGCCAGACCCGGCATGGTTTCCGCCAATGCGAAAAGTGTGCTCAGCGTCCTTGGGGCATGCATCAAGAGCGGGGATGAGATTACCATAGTCTGTGACGGGGAAGACGAGGAAGACGCATTAAAAGAAATGGTCCAGATCGTGAAGGATGGACTTGGCGAGTAAGGAACTGCAGAAAAAACGGATACAGATCGTGCAGGAATATCTTTGGATGTGCAGATCAAGATGTGTCAGTTATTTTTCTGTAGATTCTAAGCAAGGAGGAATTTGATATGAGCAGGGCAGCGTTGGTGGTAATGGCGGCCGGACTGGGAAGCCGATTCGGAGGGGGAATCAAGCAGCTGGAACCTGTCGGCCCAAACCGGGAGATCATTATGGAGTATTCCATCTATGATGCTGTGGAGGCTGGATTTGACAAGGTAGTATTTGTGATCCGACGCGATATCGAGACAGATTTCAGAGAGGCTGTCGGAAAAAAGATTGAGCAGATCGTGGATGTGGCCTATGTGTACCAGGAGGTTGAAGACATTCCGCCAGTACATAGGGAGCGTTTTACAGGAAGGACAAAGCCTTGGGGGACAGGACAGGCGATCCTCTGTTGCAGGAATGCGGTGGATAGTCCGTTCCTGGTGATCAATGCGGATGATTTTTATGGAAAACAGGCTTATAAGGAAGCGTACGGCTACCTGACCCATAATTCGGAGCATTCTGAACGGGAGCTCTGTATGGTGGGTTTTATCCTGAAAAATACCCTCAGCGAAAATGGAGCCGTCACCCGCGGATTGTGTCAGGCAGGTCCGGACGGCATGCTGGAGAAGGTCGTAGAGACAAGGAAGATCGAAAAAACGGAAGGCGGTGCCGTTGTACGCAGCGAAGACGGGGACAAGACTCTGGATGCAGACTGCCTGGTTTCTATGAATATGTGGGGGATGCAGCCAGGATTCTTCTCCATTTTGGAATTCGGATTTTTAGAGTTCCTGGACAAGCTGGAGGACGGGGAGCCAAAAGCAGAATATCTGCTTCCCACAATTATTGGGGGACTGCTGGAGGAAGGCAGGGTGACTGTAAAGGTGCTGCAGTCTTCGGATCAGTGGTTTGGAGTGACGTATAAGGAAGATAAGGAAAGTGTGGCCGCTTCGGTTCGGAAGCTGGTTGAGGATGGGGTGTATCCGGAGAAACTGTTTTAAGTCTGGGATTTGTGAAGCAAGAGCCGTGCGGACGGCTGTTCTGAACGGTTACGATTTGCAATATTTGAGGAACATACAGGGAATCTGTGCGGAGAGATCTGCGGCAGGTTCCCTGTTTCTACTTCATTGAATGCAAAAAAGCCTGCCAGTGTCAGAAGATCAGTATACGAATGAATTAGATGTGCTGTTCCATGAAGAACTGTAAAAATAAAAAAAACATAACATTTTGTAAAAAAAACGTAAAATAATTGAATCAATTGTAATGATTTGCCAGGTAAGAAAAAATTTATTTTTTTTTAAGAAATATATTTAGAAAGAAAAATACCACAAGATAATGTGTGAAAATAGGAAATAAATACCTATATTTAGGGGGGATTGCAATCTTAAAAACTGTCGGTTTTCGGAAACAAAATAGTTTACAAAAGAGGGTTTTGTCGAACAATAGGAAATTTCTGCCTTGAAAGTAAGGGGGGATTGATGTATAATATGAACGATGCTTGTACAAATACATAAAATATGAGGTGGACGTTATGAAGAAAGGGAAAAGCAAGAAACTTGTAGCATGGCTGCTTGCGTTTGCTATCCTGATGAGTCCCTCTACAGGCTTCCGTGCATTTGCGGAAGAAGGGGATGGGACAGATCAGGAACCTGTCGTAACTACGACTGCAGATGATACGATTGCAGACGACGGGGCAGCCACAACAGACGGTCAGGATAATGCTGATGGCAGCGTGGATTCGGTAACGGATCCGGATGATACAGCAGATCAGAATGACCCGGCGGCAGGGGGAGAGCCGCAGGCACCAGTAGATGGTAATGATCCGGCAGCCGCGGGAGATTCGGTATCCGAAGGAGACCAGACTAACCCGGAAGGTGAACCGACAGCAGAAGAAGCGACACCGGAAGAGGAGGCACCTGCAGAAGAGCCGGCTGAGCCGGAATATGAAGATGGCGGATTGATCAATAATCTGTTTATTGAAGAACAGGCGATACAAGCACCAGGAGAATTAAATGCCATCCTTTCATTTGGAGAAGGCGAAGAGCAGCTGGAGTCCGTAAAGCTGATCCTTACAGGAGACGACGGCAGGCAGAGTGAGATCCCGCTCACACAGAAGGTACTGCATTACTATCAATTTAAAAAGACCTATGAGAGTCAGGAAGCAGGAACTTATCGTGTGACTGCTTTTATATACGAATCCGAAGGACATAAAAAGCGTATTGATCTCAAAAATGTCGGGCTTTCCGCACAGTTTACCGTAAGCAACGGAGAAGAAGGCGATTGTGCAGAGGAAACGGGCATTTCGGTTACGGCCCTTACATCGGATGATATCTCAACAGAAATGACGTATGAGATTGAAAATACCATTCAGGAAGCAGCACAGGAAGCAGTGGATAATGTGAATGAAGGAGCTGTTGCGTTAGGTTCTTCCAGCACAGAACAGTCTTACAGCCGTGCGGGTGTCAGTGCAGAATTGACAGCGGCAACGGACCAGGCTGTAAGTTTAGGTTCTTATAGTGTGCCGAAGGCTTATACGGGAACTGCTGCGATGGTTATTGTTCTCGATCCGGGGCACGGTGGTTCAGACCCGGGGAGCAGTAATGAGGAGGCTGGGTTAGTAGAGAGTGAGTTAAACTGGGAGGTCGCAAATTACTGTAAAAAAGAGTTAGAAAAGAACAACGGCATAGAGGTTTATCTGACTCGCAATAATGAAAATCAAACTATGGATCTCGAAGAGAGAGTAGCTTTTGCAAAAAGTAAAAAAGCGACT
>NZ_JBQIKP010000067.1:0-19326 GCF_056796775.1 Schaedlerella sp. | reverse complement strand
CTGAGTGCGAAGAAATAATTTCCCGCCTCTTTACCAAACCGTCTTAATGTCTTTAAATTACGTATGATTTCAAAACAAAAAATATTTAAGCGTCGGAGCTGACCTTCCTTTTTTCCTCGAAAATGCACCTTTTCATCTTGAAATTATGGAACCATTTGAAATGGGTATACAACTCCAGCCACTTTCCCAGGTACATCCTGGAGACTTCCTTTTCTGTATACCCCATCTGCAGCCCCATGAACACCAGCCACGCAAAATCTAACTGTCTGCTTCCCTCTTCCGGCTCTTCTGATCCTGCGTGGTCTTCTCGTTTTTTAGTTCGAAACACCGATAATATTCCTCGTGGAGCTTCAGCGCAAGTCTTACCGGGCTGATATCCACCTTGCGGGCGATCTCATTCCTGGAATAAGATCGCGGCTCCCGGCCTTCCTTCTCCGCCGCGATCTCCTCGCCTTCATTTACCATGAAGAAGAGCGCCGTGTTCACGGCCGGGATATCCGGCATCTGAAATTCTGTCTCCACGTTTCCCTCTTCATCCATGACCTTTTCCCCTTCCGCATCCAGTATCGGAACCCATGGGTAAATCTTTGTTTCAAATGTATCCAGGGATCCGAACTCATCCTGAATCTTTTCCAAGACCACCAGGTCACACTTAACCGGGTACTTTTCCCCGGACAGTTCAATATACTTTAATTCCTCAAACATGTCTTACCTCCTGTTCAGACAGTCTCCCCGCCGTTTTCTTCTCCTCCTGTTTCCTCACCGCCCGATTCACCGCCGGTTGTTCCTCCACTGGTTCCTTCATCTTCCGTGCCATCGCCTCCGGGCTTTCCGCTCTCATCTACACCACCAGAAACCTCACCTTCTCCGGAGCCTCCTCCGCTTCCTGATTCTCCGCCCCCTTCCGGTGTCTGAGCCTGCTTGATTCCGGCCATTTCATCAATCCAGTCCTGGGCCTCCTTCTCCGTATCGTAGATCCTAGTTTCTTTCCACAGGTTATCATCAATCCCGATTGCCTGTCCTCCAATAGAAGGCGTCTGGTACTCAATGTTGTCCCCTTTCGTTTTGAAGCTCTCCTGCCCTTCCGCAAACTTCACTTTATAGATCCACATCGCAACATATTTCTTCAGGCCGTCCACCTTTTCATCCATATAGATCCCTAGCCCCACATAATTGGATGAATCCGTTGTCCTGTTTTTGATGGATGTACCGCTTTCCCCCTCTTTGGAAACCTCATGCCCAAACATGACCTTATGTGCCTGGATCGGCAGAGTATCTGTCCCCAGCGTTACGTCCGCGTACTTAAATTCCTTATCGGATTCTAATTTTTTGTTATCCGCAAACAGTGACCCCTCCGCATACTGCGGGCTGATATCCAATGCCATCGCTTTACCGCAAGTAAAGCCGTCCGTATACTTCGGAGTCCCCGCGCTTTCATCCAGTTTCGCTACCGTTGGTTTTGCTAATCCTACATATGCCATAACCTATTCCTCCAATTCTTCCTCAATGTCACACTCAAAGACGAGGTGACGCTTCTTCGCTTCTCTCAGTACCGTAACCTCTGGATAGGTAAAGCCCTGCTGATGCAGCGCCCTCCGCACCTTGTTTTTCAGTTCGATGAAATTTTCTTCTGCCGGGACGTAAAGGTGTACCTGTACGCTTGCCCTGACTGCTGCCGGCGCATTGTCGGCATAAAAATCAGCCCTTTCGTCCGCGTAATTATACACAAAAAAATGTTCCTCACTGCCCTCATAGATATCCGGAGCGTGAGGAAATCCAAAGGGCTTGATCGCCGCTATAATCTTTTCAAATTCCGTCATCCTTTTGTCTCCCTGTCAAATACTTCCTGCATCTTTTTCAGCACCGGCTCTTCCGCCGTATGGACGGCCGGGGTCAGGACAGGCGTTGCCGCCTGCCGTCCGCCCACGCCGTATTCCAGGGCTGCCATCTTCTCCATATTCCTCACTCCGTCTTTATCCTTCCCCGTGGGGCGCACGCAGATATAATACCCCTTCTGGTTCCTGGATGCCCCGGACGGTTTTATGGAATCGACCATTGCCCCTGTGTCCTTATGTGCAGACGCACCCTTCACCACAGCGTCCTCCAAGATGGGAACGGCCTCTTCCAGCATCACCGGGGCCAGCCTCTCCGCATCCAGCGAAGAGAGTTCCTTCATCAGGTCGTCAATGCCTTCCACTTCAAATTGTGCCATTCTGCCTCCTTTCGCAGGTCAGGACCATACTCATTGACCTGTCCCTCCGGTATGTCCGCCTGACCTCGTAAATGCTTCCGTCTGATTCATCCATCAGGCTGCCCTCCCCGGAATAATTACAGGCCAGGATCTCAATATTCTGATCCGCTGTATACCCTTCCTGGGATGCCAGGATCTCATCATTCCGGGTCACATCCGTAAAGCTGGCCGGGATGCTCTCTGAAAGTTCCCCCGCCGGCTGGTAAAACCCGTCTTTGTCCTGAGTGCTGTTTCCTTTTTTTAGAAACCTGATACTTCCATTCCACATCAGGAACCACCTTCTTCCAGGGAAAGCCGGAATACTTTCTTCCGGTAGAGCTGCAGGTACTTCTCCGTGTCCGTGCGGTCGTTTCCCAGGTATGCCTTTACATACAGGCTGACCGCCGTGACCACGCCCTCATAGTCATCCGTATTTACAAGGAGCCGTTCCGGAACCCCGGATGCGGCCATATCCGCCAGGCAGTCTTTGATATACAGCTCAATGTCCGCGTCATAGACTGTAACGGATCCCGCAATCCCGCATCTGTTTTTCACGATTTCTAACATGATATCTCATCTCCTGCTGCCTGACGGCCATTCTTATTTTGCTGCCGGCGTTTCCCCGCCTGCTACTGATGCATCGTCGATCGTGATCTCCCCGTTCACAAACGCCTGGTCATCCTTCATCTGGCAGTCCTCCCGTTCAATCGCCCGGAACAAGGTCAGGTCCTCCTCAAAAGCGTTCAGGCTTCCCGCTGAGGCAATGTTGGAGGAAATGATCGTAAGCTGCTTCCTGTCGAAGAACTTGATCCCTTCTTTCAGGTCACCGATGACCATCGGTATCTTCCTCTTCTTTGCCGTAGCTACGTCAGAAGGGAAATCCGCGTTCGGGATCACTTCCACCGGGACCACCGTTGCGCCGGCGCAAAGCCGCATCTGCATCGGGTCGGCCGGATTCGGCTGCAATAAATACTTCCCGTCGGAATCTTTGAGCGTATCCAGATACTGCAGCCCGTCATCATTCGTCACAATCCTGGATGTGGACTTGAAAGCCGCTCCCAGTGTAACGTTCAGTGCCTTCTTGATATCGTCCAGCCCGGACAATGCCGTTTTTTCCTTCTTATTGATCACGGTACGGATGATCTGATTCCTGGTCACACGGGATTCGTCACCGATCCAGGTGATCAGCACAGAGCTGATGTTGGCGTCAGAATCCTCAAACAGCTCATTGGTCACCGGGAAATATCCCGCATACTTTTTGATCTCATAATCCATCCGCTCAAACTGCGGGGTATCCTTCTTTGGAACCTTTCCGCCCTCCCCGATCTGGGTGAAGCCGGTCTGCTGCGTCCTCTTTTTAAATGTCCTGGAACCTTTATTCGTGGCAACAGACTCCACATCCACCAGATTGATCAGGGACGCCTTCGCCTCCCGTCTTTCGTTAATCCTTGTCTGGATGTCCTCCGGTACCGTATATCCGCCGTCCGGATTGCTGCCCTCGCTCATATCATCAGACACCCGGAACCTTCTCCTTGCGGCATTGGCAAACTCATGCACGGCATCTTTCGGAACTCCAGGCTCTTCCGGATCTGTCCCCCCTGACGGAGCTGTCTCCGCGGTGCCTGCTGCCGCGCGGTTCCGCATTTCCTCCAGGCCATCATCATCCAGGTCTTTGAGCAGGTCAAACTTATTCTGCATTTCTTTCAGTTCATTCTTCTCTGCCAGTGCCTCCTCCAGGCTTCCTGCTGCTACCAGGTTCTGGATCGCCAGCTTCTTTTCATTGATCGCATTCAGTAATTCCAATAACTTTTTATTCATCTTGTTTCTCCCTTCCACGAAGAAAGACTTAGACGCCGTACAGCTCCAAGTCTCCCAGAATCTCTTTTTTCAGTTTCTCGTTTTGATCGGCTTCCGCCTTTTCCTGGATGACCCTCTGCCGGATCTCTTCCGTCAGCCGGAGTCCGTCATAGGCATTTGTGACCTGCATCCCGGCCCCCAGGGTTTCATCCGCAAATCCCATCTCGATCGCCTGGTTTGCCGTCAGCCAGGTCTCCCGGTCCATGATCTTCAAGATCTCTTCCAGGGGTTTCCCGGACTTCTCCGAGTAAGAACTGGCCAGCGCTGCGTTCAGCTCCTTCAATGCCTTGGCCCGCTTTTCATACAGGTGATAATCTCCGCTTGTGTACCCGCTTCCGGTTACGTTGTGGATCATGATCATCCCCACCGGGCTGATCAGTACACGGGCGGCCCCCATGGCCGCCACACCGGCAGCACTGCCCGCCAGGCTGTCGATCTCCGCAACAGAGTTCTTACATTTTCTCAGGAGCGTGTAGATCTCCTGGCCTGCGTATACATCCCCGCCCCCACTGTTCACGAGCACGCGCAGCTCCTCCCCCGGATCCAGCGTATCAATTACGGACTTGATATCGTTCGGGCATGTAGATTCCCATTCCAGCCAGTCATAGATCCATTTGGTATCATTGTTGATAATGTCACCCCTGATCTTCGCTTCCTTCATTTCCTTCACCTTCTTTCCTGTATTGCTGTCCTATCATAGTGATCGGCATATAGTTTCCATTCACCATCAGGATATCGCCTCCATCCTTCTGCGGAAGATCCAGATATTCCCTTGCCTCGTTTGCCGTATAGATGCCATTATTTACCGCAGACGCCAGATTTTCCATCTGTGTTTTCGAATCTGTCCGGAGGATCACTTTTTCATTGTATTTATAGTAATACCCTTCCCTGATCTCCTTCGGGTTCAGACATTTATAATTGATCTCCTCTTCATACGCCTTCATCCGGTATGACATGGTATCTACTAAAAAAGCCAGCTGCTGCGTCTCACTGTTGGCATAGCTGGACTTTTCATAATTGTTGATCTGGTTCGGTTTGATCCCGAAAGCCCCGGCGATCTGCAGCGCCGAATATTTCCGCAGTTCAAAGAACTGGGCGTCTGTCAGGCTCATGTTCAGCGGCTTCAATTCCAGCCCGATCGGAACCGGTACGATCTTCCCGGCATTTTTGCTCCCGGTTAGATATTTTTCATACCGGTTCTGCAGTTCCTTCCGCCGCTTTCCATCCAGCTCACCTGCCGGAAAATACATCACCGCGCTTGCAGTCAGCCCTTGCTCATAGAGATGGTTCATGAAGGTCTGGCTTTCCAGCGCTCCGTCAATGGATGATCCTATGATCTTCCGGACCGGCTCCCCCATGATCCCATTCAGGCTGTACCCTGTCTTAAAATGCATGACATCCTCCTGGGGGAATACATACAGTTCCCCGGTCTTCGCATCCGTGTACTGGTAATACAGCTTTCCCTTTTCCCGGAAGATTCCCGCGTCGTCCATCAGCACGGTGACATCAGAAGACGGCATCAGCCACAATCCATAGTTTATGACCTCCCCGCCATACCGATCCGCAAGGAAGTTCCTCTGTATCCATACATACGCATTTCCGTAATGCTGACAGTTCAGCTCAACGGAAGACCACAGCGTGGTGGGCGTCATGACCGGGTTCGGCCGGACTGTCAAAAGCCTTGTCATATCTGTCGGTTCCGCCCGGATCTTCCCCTCCGGTGTATCCTGGTAATATTTCAGCGGCAATTTTCCCATTGTCTCCGACAGCATTTTCATACAGGTGAAATATGTCACCTCGCTGATCTTCCTCTTATCCCTGGTTGTGATTCCCAGCCAGTCCAACAGTTCTTCATCCTCCAAGTTTGCCGTCGGCATGGTCAACGCCGCCCATACATTCCTGATTCTGTTCCATACTCCCATAATTACCACTCACTTTCCAAAAACGCATCGATCGAATCCAGAAAATCCGATCCAAATGTATGATACATCGCCAGTTTGAATGCGCACAGTATCGCGTCCACCGGGTCAATCCTCTTTGTTGTCGCATCCTTATCAATCTTTATCAGCCCCTGGTTCTGCCGGATCACCGCATTACTCATGGAGTAATTCAGAAGAGGGTTATACGTATACAATATATTCCGGCAGTATACCTGTTCCCGGAAGCCCTGGGTCGATTCATTCAGCGACTTATGGCTCTGGAATACCTCTTCCACGGTGTAGCCTTCGTCCGACAAGTCCATCATCAGCTTGGCTGCATTGGCCGGATCGAAGCAAAGGCACTCGATCTTCCATTCATTTTTTTCGCAGGTCTCCAATACATACTTCATAACAGCGCTCTGGTCCACGATCGGCGTGTTCGTCACTGTCAGGAATCCCATCCGTTCCCATGCGTCATAATCGACTTTGTCTTTGGCCTTTCTTTCCATCAGCTTCTCACGGTTCGGAATGAAGGAATGGGAGTATACGATATACTTCACGATCTCTTTTCCTTCGGCATCAAACTCACCGGACTTGTATGGAATGATAAATGCTATTGAGGTCAGGTCCGTCTTTGCGGACATATCAAAGCCCACATATACGCTCATACCGCGGGTATCTATCAGGATCACGTCCGTCTCACAGGCTTTCCACTTCGCCATATCCATGTAGCCGTTCTCTTTGGCCTGCACCCAGACGTTTAAGCACTTCGTCAGGAAGGCCGTCATATGCTCCGGAATTTCCTTTGCGATCTTATACTCTTCCCGGATCTTTTCCTTCCCTTCTTCATACGTCATGCGGATCGGGTTTGCCTTTTCCCAGAGGCTTTCATCATCCAGCCCGCCGATATCCTCATAGTCCTCCGAATCCATCTCGCATATATCAACCAGGTATTCCTCATTCTCCACATCCGAATCCGGATCCAATATTTTGGAGCAGTAGGTATATTCCGTCACATAACAGGGATATGTCAGATCCATCCCCGCCGTTGTGATGATCATGAGCAGCGGCTCCTTTGTATTGGATCCAAGCCCCAGGTCATAAAATTCTGTTGTCTTGTGTTGATGATACTCATCAATACAGATTCCCGCTGGATTGGTTCCGTCCCCTGATTTTCCATCCTCTTTACTCAGCGCCCTTATGAAGCTCCCTGACCTGATATGTACAATGGAATCCCTCGTTACATTGAACTTTCCACGCAGCGGCGATCCCCGGAGCATCAATCCGGCCTCGTTAAATACGATCTTGGACTGCTCTCTTTTTACACCGGCTGTATAAAATTCACAAAGTTCTTTGTTTTTGGCCGCCATCACAGAGATCTCATAAAGGGCGATCCCCGCCTCTTCCTGAGATTTTGCATTTTTACGGGCTACCTCTGTGAAGGATTTCTTAAAACGCCGCCTTCCATCCTTTTTCCGCTTCCATCCGTACAGCTGGCAGATCCGGAACTGCTGCCAGTCTGTCAGATTGATCGGCTCCCCGGCCAAAACTCCTTTTGAATGCCGCAGAAGCGCAAACCAGTCTATGATGTTCTTTGCGGAATCTTCACTCCAGTAATGGGGATAGTCCTGGTCTGTCTCAAATTTTTCTGCGTCTGCCAGGAACCTCTGGCAGGCCCACTTGTGCTTTTTACAGCTGATAATTTCCCCTGTTATGCACTTCTGGGCATACTGTTTGATATTCTCATATACTTCCATCAAATCGCACCAAACTCCTCCATGATCTCATTCTCTTTTTTGTCCCTTTTATTGACCGCCGCTTTCAGCCGGGAGTCTATCGTCAGCCCGCACAGGGAAGCGAAGCGCCGCATCTCTGAGGCGTAGGTCTTCTGGATATCGACCATCGGATTCTTGACTGTGATCGTCCCGGTCCTGGTCTCACGCTCTATGCAGTAATCCTGATCCCGCATGGCTTCCGTCACTTTGATATAGTTGGCGTATGCGTTGCAGTATCCGGCCAGGTTTGCGTAATCCAAGTTCCCTACAATGTCGATCTGATTCAGCTCCTTGACGATCCGGCGCCACTCTTTTCTTGCCACATCATCCACCAGCCATTTCGGCGGGGTCCTCAGCTGGTTCCTTCCGGTGGTCACATACCGCTCTTCCTGCTTCTTTTTCTGCTTCTCATCCTTCGTGTTGTGGGCGCTCTGCATGTCCACGATCTTCCTTGGCCTCCCCATCTGGATCCCCCTCCTTTCCGTTTTTGCCAACTTATTTTTCGTATTCGGAAATTTATGTGAAGAAGGGAGGACGTGCGGTCGATCCTGGCCGCCCAAAACTTTTCCGCATGCCCCTCCCCTATCTGTTTCGGTATTCTGAAAGCATCTTCTGTAATTTTTTCTGTGTTCCGGGTTTCTCTTTTTTGTACATCTGTTCGATCATGCTGTGTGTCTCGTGGCTTAAGCTCATCAGGTTGTTGATGTCCATGCGCTTCTGCCAGTCATCCTGCAGTGGGATGATGTGATGTACTGTGTCGGCCGGCACCAGCTTTTCTTCCGTCATGAAGAGATAGACATCCATGCCTTCATCGGCTTCCATTGCTGCCGACCGGATCCGGATCCATTCCCTGCTGCCATAGAACTGTTTGCTTTTCCTGTCCCTGCTGTATCGGTCATACTCTTTGTGCCTGGCTTTGATGCAGGTGCAGGTTGAACCTGACGGGATGCGCTGGCCGCATCTGCTGCAGCGTTTGTATAGCGGCATAGTATCTCCCCCCTTTCCATTTGTTTTGATATGCAAAAAACGCCCTGCATCTTGGTGCAGAACGCCTTTCATAACATGAGGGTTCGGTTTGATCGTCCAGCTCCGGAAGTTCCCTCTTCCCTTGCTTTTCGATGCTACCATAATATCACAGATGTTACTGACATTCTATGACATCTTTTAGATTTTCAGGCAAGCGGATATGGGCCAGTGCTTTACCATGGAACCGATGTACCTGCCGCTCGGAATACCGCATCTTCTCCGCGATCTCCCACCAGTCAAGCCCCTTTATGTAGCGATAGAACAGAACATCCTTCTCATTTTCGCTGGACAGCCTCTTGATCCTGGCAGCAATGTCCTGGTATGTCCGAATCCGGTGATACCGTTCCTGTATCAGGTCCCGTTCCATGTCATCCAGTTCCGCGGCATATCCTGACAGATCTTCCTGGCCGGATCCATGGGGCATGCCGTCATTGTTCAATGATATGGAAGCCCTCATGGAACGGATCTCCCGGATCTCTTCATTTATGCGGTGAATCCTGCGGACATGCTGCAGATAGCTTTTCAGGTATTCTTTCTTTTTCTCGTTCTCTTCTTTGACTGCCGCTGTCCTTGCTTTATCTTTGTCCAATGCAACCACTCCCCTTTTTATTTATATCACGGCTCCGTACTTCCAGGACTCAACTACCTTGTAGATATTTTGACATAGCTTATTCTGGGCGGGGCCTTAAAATCCTCCATGTGCTCCAGCATGCACTCTTTACACCCAGGCTTACGGAGGCCCACGCATCCGTGACGGATTATTGTTTTATCGCTGATCGGACAATAATTAACACTCCCAACAACATAGGTCGCCAGTTTGTCTATAATCTCCTCGTATTCTGTCAGCTTTTCAGCCACCTGCAGCAACAATTCCGCCGTCCCTTCAATTTCCCGTCCATATGGTAGTTGGACATATGACTTTGCGTATATTTTTGCCATATCGCTTAATTTCTTCATAATTTCCTTTTTTTTACCTCCCTTTAAATTTGAAGCTTGATCTGCTCCGCTTCCAGATTGTAGTTCATCCACAATGTCTCAATCCGCCGCTTGTTATCCTGCGCCCTGGCCGCAATCTGCACTTTATTCCAATTTCCCAGGTAAAAGTCATACAATTCGCAGTCATAGCCGGAGATCGTGACCTTCGCCTTGCTGCCAGTCACCACCTCCAGCAACTCTATGTGATCCTGATCTGACATTTCGTGATTATACTGTTTCCTCCCTCCCCTGGTTGACCACACATATGGCGGATCCAGGTACATCAGCACATTTTCATGGTCATAGTCCTTGATCAGATCCAACGCTGGCCGGTTCTCAATCTGTACCTGTTTTAGCCTTATTGCCATCTCTGCGATACACTCCGGCAGCTCGTTCCAGTACTTGACAGCATATGCATATTCCCTTCCATTCACGTCCTTTTTCCACCCTCCACTGTCTCTGGTCATACGGAAACCGTGGCTCTGCATGGATTTCACTGCAAAACAGGCAGCGCGCTCCACCGGCTCCACCGGATCATCCCGAACAACCTCTTCATATGCCTGCCTGGCGTATGGCGTATAGGTGATCCGTTCCTGCAGCTTCTCCCGGCTTCCGGGATTCCGGATCACCCGGAAGAAATTCACCACTTCCCCGTCTAGGTCGTTGACCGTTTCGATCGGGGCCGGTTGCTTTGCAAACAGCACGGCTCCACATCCAAAATATGGTTCCAGGTAGCTGTGGTGGGGCGGCATGTGTTTGATAATCCAGGAAGCGATTCGCTTCTTGCTTCCTGGATAATTTAGCACTGATCTCATTCTTCTAAATCCTTCCTAAACAGCTGCTCTACACGGTTCCTGATATTGTCCAATGTCCTCTTTCCGACTCCCCTTGCAGACGCAACCGCTGTCATGACCTCTTCCAGTTCTACTCCCGGAACGCTCTCCCTGCCGTCCTCGTATCCGTACTTGTACAGGTCCGTGCAGAACCCAGTGAACTGCTGGCGGTCGAACTTTTTGACGTTTTTGTATACTTCCCTGGTAATCTCCGGCATGACGCCTTTTTTATTCCTGTTCATGATCTTTTCTCCGTTTCGTTTATTTTGGCTCCTTCATGGCTGAGTATATCGCAAAGGAACTCTCCCATCCTGCATCCGTCACAAATTTCCGCCAGTGATTCCTCGTCTGGCTCCATCTCTGGATATTTACAGAGAACGTCACAGACATATCCCATCATTTCCGCAGTTATTTTATCTAAATTTTTCATATCTTTTCCTCATGCTTCATCCTTCACCCTGACCGGCGCGCCCTTCTCATACTTGTCGCAGTCTTCCACATCGCATCCCCGGGAACGCTTCCCGGATTTCAAAGCATATTCACATTTGATCCCTGATCCGTTTTAGATGTAAGCTGCCGCCCTGTATTTGCAGGTCTTGCACAGATGGCGGTCAGCGTTCTTCCCCTTTGTTTCCGCCAGCTGTTCCCGGATCTTTTTTGCCGCGGCCCATACCGTAACGTATTTTATTCCCGTCTTTTCCGCTATCTCAGTATTCCCCATCCTCCGGCACCATAGGCCGGAAGATGAAGAAAGATGGCTTGTACGCTGTGTGACATACCTGCCTGTGTATCCATACGCCTATTCCAGCGGAGGTACCTTCCTTATAATATCCTCTATATCTACGATCGTGCTTTTCTGCCCGTTCTGCATCACCGGCCTGCTGCCGATGTCGATATATTCATAGTCATACCATCCTGTTATAAATGTCACATATCCGGTTTCTGTCCGTTCCCCGTTCCGGAATTCTACATGATCCCCAATCGCAAGGCTTCCTGGTTCCATCGCCGGTCCTCCCTCATTCCAAATAATTCTTCCTGCTGATCTCCATCCATTCTTCCCTGGTATGGCTCTTCTCATATTCTTCCTGGACGATCCGGCAGAGCAGCTCCCGCATTTCCTGATTGTTATGCACTGCTTCCGGCCCTGCCCTGTGATGATCCAGACACAGATCTACTTTCAGCCCTTCCGCCTCGGAAATATCACGCTGGCCGGATCCGAAGAGGATATGGTGATCTTCTGTATATTTCTGCCTATGATCATTGTGCAGTCTCGCGCAAAGAAAACAGGTGCCCTTTTCTGTATTCAGGATGCTTTGCTTATGCCGCTTCCTTTTTTTCTTCCATTGCGGCTTTGGAATCGTCAGTCCGCTGTTTTCACTCAACAATATCAATCTCCTCTCCATGATCATCCACTTCCGTTTTCAGCCACTTTTCCCATCGTCCAGCGTCAGTCAGATCCGTAAATGTCTTGCTCCGCAGATCTTTTATGAATGCGGTTATGTATAACGCCGCTGTATATTCTGTCTGTTTATCTAGGTATGCTTTTCTGGTGCCATAGGGCCTGTCCATTTTTTCCGGATCTTCCGCCTCCTGTAAATCGGCTTCCCGTTCAGTATTTTCAGGCGTTTTTTGCGCCGGCGCAATTTGGTTTTGACCTGTTTCTTCCGGTTCGTTCATGAACTGCGGGCAATATTCCGGCATATCTTTCGTAAGTTCCATCTGCCCTGGAATCTCGTCATCTTCCGGCATGTTCTCCGGTACACTTTCTGTCTTCATCTGCGGTTCCGGCTCCATAGAATCCTCTTCCGCTTCCGTGTTTTCAGGCGTTTTTTGCGCCGGCGCAATTGCAATTTCCCCGAATGCCTGCTGCCCATCCGCATCTTTTTCAGCGTATGCCTGCTGTCCGTCCAGCTCTTTCTCAACAGACGCCTGCTGCCCGTCCGGATTCTCTTCATCTTTCTTCTGCGGTTCTTCCGGATCTTTTTCATTCTGATCTTTCTGACTTCTCTCCGTATTCAGTGTTTCCGCCGTTTCTTCACCTTCAGCCTTCTCTGAATCTCCCGCATCGCCAGGATCAGCTTCCCCTGCCTGTGCAGCATCTACAGGAGTACTCTTCTCAGCTTCTTCCTTCCCGAAGTATCTCTGCCAGGTATTCCTGCCTTCTGCCGCATCCCTGAAAATATCCACCGTCACCCCGATGAACTCCTCCCAGGTTATTTCCTGGGGAGAAGCACCGAACTTTTTGACGGCAATCTTATCCTCATACATGATCAGGAAGAACAGGCCCTTCTTGTAGGAACGGTTCCCTGACGGGTTGATGATCTCCGCCAGGCTCTTGATGTTTTCCTTCTCAGTCCCCAGGTCCTTTTCAGAAAATACCGCATTCAGGATCTCTTCGTTGTCCTTGTAAAAATTCTTGATCACCTCCCGTAGGTCATCGGCCACGCCCATTTCCGGCTCCGCCTTATTGAACTTTTTCAGATCCCGGATGTCCTGCCTTGAAGTCTCCGGCTGTACCATGCAGCGGTCCTCCTCCGGCAGCTTCAGCATCTCTTCCAGCTGGCTCCTCCCTAGCTCTGCGTATTCCGGACTCAGTATCTCGGAATATCCATCTGCGGAATATTCCCGGTTGATGCTGATAAATCGGCTTGTGGTAGATGCTTCCAGCCCCAGCTCCGCCTTGGCAAACTCCGCTATGCTCTTATATCCGTCATTTTCATATAGCTTCTGTTCCTCAATCTGCCGGAGCATGAAGCCGATCCGCACAAAGCTCTGCTTGATCCCAAGCAGTTCCCTTCTCAGCTTCTGCTTCATCTCCACCCAGTCAGTGAGCGTCATCTGTACATATTCCATCCCGTACCTCCCTGCATCCAAATAATTTATATTTTTCTAGCCAAGCATGACGTTGATTTGATACATCCCCATCATTTCCGATTCCTACGCCGACGCCGCGGCCGGCACCCGTATCCGTACTTCCTGACTCTTATATCCGTCATTTTCATATACCGACAGCGTTCCCGTTTTTAATTTCATCAGCCAGGTGTCCAGCCATGCCTGCATATTTTCTTTGTCCGGTTTCCCGTCCTTATTTCCGTACCACTGGATGATCCTTGGATTCCTGGCATCTATCTCAACCGTGATGTATGGAACATCCGGCTCTGTCTTGTGCCTCAGCATCAGTATGTATGTCTTTCCCGTGTTGTGTTTGCTCAGGTAAGTGTCTCCTCCCACACAATGGTGGAGCAGCCGCCCCTCCGTGACAATTTCCTCCGCCGACCTGGCCGGTCTGATGAGATAGCTGTCATCCTCGTAAAAATATTTCTTTCTCAGGCTTCTATAGGCGCGGCGGATCTCCGGATACTTCTCTGCCGCTTGTTTTAGATGTTTATCCATCTCCTCTTTGTTCGTTTCCAGTACCATCCTGGTATGTGCCTCTCCTAAATCCCGCGGCTGTTGATATACCGTATTGTTAAGATCATAACCCAAGGACAGCCTCATGCTCAGATAGTCCGTATAGGTTGTGGCCGTGTGCCTGATCCGCTCTGACGCGTTTCCGCACTCTGTCCCATACCCACAGCCGGCATATTTTTCTATACGGTTGAGTAGTTTCTGCAATGTCATGTATCTGGTGGCCATTTCCACCTGTACTCCGCTTAAATGAGTCTCTGCCAGATGTTCAATCTGCCCCTCTGTCCAGTTCTCGCCCAGACGTTTCTCCATCTGCATGACTTCCAGGATCTGTATGTCTCCTTTCTTTCGGATGAGCTGCTTTACCCTTTCCTTTCGGATTCCCAGGAACTGATCCGGCCGTCTTGCATTCTGATCAGCAATAATGCCGTAATAGCATTTGACCAGTTTTTCTACCACGTGATCCAGCCCCATCTTTACCATGATCTCAATCTGTGGTGTCTTGCTATAACGCTCCAGGTAATCAATCGGATTGATCTCTCCCGCACTCTTTGCGTATTCCTGTAATGCGCTGTACCGGAACATGGTCTCTTTCATTTCCTCATAGGTTTCCCGCATGATCTGCCCTGCGTTTATTGAAATATTATTCATGCCTTGCAGGTTGCAATCATCCCAGAAATCCTTCCCCCTATACGGATCATGCTTGTGATAGTCTATCTGGGTCTTTTTGCCCGGCTCAAAATACGCTCTTGCAATCTCTATTCCGGAGAGCTCTTCACAGGCGTTGTACATTTCCGTGCCTTTATCCCCACAAATGAATCCCAGTATCCACTTTTTCTCCACTTCCACATACCGCATGACCATTCCATTTTCTTTGTACTTCTGTCCCAAAAACAGATAGACAGACTTACTGTGCGTTCCTTTCACTTTTCCCTGACATTTATACTTTCCACGCACTCCACACATCGGACAGGTCCCATATCTGCCCTCCCTCGGTTCTTCCGTCCATCTCTGTAACTGGCTTTCATAGGAGATCCCGTTTCTCCATCTTGCGTCTGTCACTCCTCCGCATTTGCTGCAGGCTATCTTTGCCCAACTGCCATGCTTTTTGTAATACAGGTAATGCTCTTCTTGGAAATACACTCTATCTGCTCTTTCCAGAATCATTTTCTCCGGCAGTTCCCCAGTATGTGCCATTCTGTCTGCCAGTGCCTCCTGACGGCGTAGATATTTTCTGTGCTCTCTGTTCCGTCTGTCCGTTATCACAATATCGTCCTCATGCCTGTATATGTATTGCCACCAGTGTGACTCATTGTAGACTGTAGCCTTGCAGAATTTTTTGATCCTTTCCAGATCCTCCGTACTCTGCAGGACGTTTTCTTTCTCTGCCCGCCAGGTGTCTGATCGTTCTGCCCATATCAGTCCCCCATAGCAACTGTCTGTTTTCACTTTCTGCCGTGTCCATTCCTCCCGTTCCGGCCAATATGTCCCGAAATCTTTCTTTGTGAGCACGATCCGCACCGCCGGCGTGTCTTTTGATCCTTTATGGTTCCGATACACCTCAAGAAAAAGATGCTTTTCATGTCCCACGATCTTGACCGCTGTGACTCCGATATATTTCACCTCTTTCTTTCTGCTGGTTTTCTTTAACCCCAAATACGGTATTTTCTCAATCGCTTTCTTTTTCATCCGTTCCGCCTACTTTCCCATGTAGTAGTCCCTGATGATCTTTTTCGCCCGTCCCATCCCCGGGATTCCGAGTGCCACCCTGGAAGCGGTTACGCCTGCTGCCTTCAATATATCTTTATCAATCCCGATCTTGTTCTTGAAGGACCATTTGAGCAGCTCTTCGATGCATCCCTTTAAGGATCTCCCCTTCCCGCGGACCGCCAGGGCAATCTCCTCATTCTCCATGCACTGGCCTTTCAGATATTCCACCCAGTCCTCCATAATCTCCTTCGGCTTCAGCTCCTCAGCTTCCACCTCGATCTTGCCGACTGCCGCCGTCAGCGGATCGCAGAGCATCGGCAGGTCTCCCTGCATATACATTTCCACAATTTCCTTCTGGATCCCGTTCTCCTCCGCCATTGCTTTCAGGCTTCCCATGTCTCCTTCGTTGAAGAGATTTTCCGCCAGCTCGTTAATCTCCTCATAGGAATCAAACTCTCCAAACTTATCAAACATATGTCCATCCTCCATTCTTGCAAAAATCCTCATTTTTCCCTGATTTACTGAATGCGGGACCACTTTTCCACATTCCTCTGCCGATCTGCGGCAGTTTTCCCGCACGTCATTCCCTGTTTTCCTTGCATTTACTGAATGCGGCGGCATTTTCCTGCGTTCACTGTCCTGCTTCCAGTAATTCCGTCAGCCGATGGCTGTAATCGTTGTGTTTACTGAATCGGAATACGATTTCATGCCGGTCCGCCAGCTCCGTGAACTGCTGCCACAGATCCCGGTTCTTCACTTCCCCGCCTCCGGCCTTCTTCCATTCACTCCTCCGCCAGTCTTCCAGGCTGCCCCGCTCCGCTGTATTCTTTACAAAGACGCAATCCGTATAGACCGTCACGCTGCACGCCACCTTCAGCAGGTCCAGCGCCCGGATGACTGCCAGGAGCACGCTCCGGTTGTAGGTGGTCTCCTTCTCTTCCCCGGATATCTCCCTGGTGACCGCTCCTTTGCTGCTTATGTACTCCACAACCGCCGCATATCTTCCATCTCGGATACACGGCCCCTGCAGGCTGGTCTTTACAAATACCTTCACTGTCTTCATATCAGATCCTCCTGTGCGGATTCGTCGGCTTCATCAGTGTGTAGTGCCTGTACTGATAGCCGGTCACCGGATTGATGCCTTCATGGCATGTCCCCTTTTCCAGGATCCATCCCTTCTTCACATAGGGCTCCTTCGGCCAGCGAATCAGCCTCCGTATCTTCGGTTTCGGCAGGGGCATGTTCCTTGACGCGGAATGACTGGCTTCCTTGATCTTCCTTCCTTTTTTCTCCGGTTCCTCAGACTCCCCCGTTTTCTCTGTCTTCGTTATGTAAGCTGCCAGGTCTGCGAAGCCTCCCTTCTCATACATCAGCTCGTTGATCACCTTCCCATGGGGCCAGGCTTTTGTCAGCAGGATGTCCGTATCCTCAATCCGGTTGATCACCAGGTGCACATGCCACCCTCCCTTTGTTCCGTGTTCGATATTCCGGATCCAGAAGATCTCATACCCCTTCTTCCGATACCAGTCTTTCATCTTCCGGATGAACCTCTTGAAGTCCTCCTTCGCCTGCTTCATATCCGGAGGGCGTTCCTCCTTCCGGTAAGTCAGCGTAGTAAAATAATCATTCTCTTTGAAATACTCCCGCATCCGCCACCTGGTCTTCTTCTCCCGGTTCATCTGATTGACTTTTTCCATCTGCTCCGGTGTAGGCTTTTTCTTTTTCTCCCGTTTCTTTCCCGGAGCTCCATACCTTCCGTCATGGTATTCCTCTATCTCGATAAACTTTTCAAACCTGTATATTTTTCTTATCGTACCCATACATCCTCGTCCTATATTTAATATCTTTATCAAGTGATAAAATGGGCAAAAAATCCCCATTTCCCTTGACTTTCGGGCCCCACGGATGTATACTGATATTGTCTATATATCCGTGTGGCCGAAAGCCATTTTTTAACACATCCAGTGCGAATGGATGTGTTAATTTTTTGCTGTTTTCAAGCTGCATCCATACAGAGCAGGCATCATCCCGGAAGATGCTTCCGCCGGATCCTCTATCCTGTCTCCTCCGCTGATCATAAGATCACATACCCCATCCCTGTTTCAACGGATCTCCTCTCTGCGTACTCTTTAACCTGCTCCATGGTGTCCAGACCGGCAGGGGCGCACTGGATCGTATTGTCCTCCCACCGAATCCACGGCACCCATGCCATCCCCCTGTATGTTCCATACGTTCCTGCTGCCATTTGTTCTCCTTCCTTGTTATCTTGCAAAATAGATCAACAGAGCCAGGCAGGACAGGTTCCCCAGCACGTACCCCAGCGCCAGGCTGCAGGCACACAGGATCAGCGCTGTACGCTGCTTCCGTTTCTTCTGCCGGTGCTTGGCAAATGCACGGTCGTATTTATCCATAGGCTTGTCCTCTCTACCGCCCTCAGGCGGTTTCCTTCTTTTGCATACACTCTAAAATAAACTGCGAAAAATTGTTGATTATCCGCTCAATTTCTTCTTCCGATTTTTCAGCATATGCTGAATCGTCAATCTTGCAGGTGCACTCCCCCAGCTTCATAGTTTCAACAATCAATCTACACCACCTCCATCTTCTTAATTAATCCATATGAATCACTGGTTGTACTTGTTGCTTATAACTACTAATCATTTTCCCTATCTTCATATTCCCTGCACTTGTTTCCAGGTCTTGTATTTCTGGAATGCTGCTCACAATATCCACAATCAACCGCTGTATGTATATCCAGCTTCCCTTCATGTCTGCGCCAGTAGTACTGGAAATATTTTGCACAGTTGATACAGTGCTTCCCTACGATTGCAATTCCATATGGTGGCGTTAATGTTTTAGTTCCCATGTGTATCTCCTCCTTTACATACTATTTGTACTAGTACATATTGTATGTTTTTTCTTTTTTTATATAGTAGTACAATTTGTATGTAAAGTCAACACTTATTTTAGGAGGTTTACAATGTATGGAAAAAGGCTTCGCTCTGCCCGCTTAAACTGTAATCTCACACAACAACAGGTAGCTGACATTCTCGGAATGACTGTAAATGCCTACCAAAAATATGAGCAGTCCATGCGCTCTCCATCCCTTGACACATTGATAAAATTAGCTGACCTTTTTAATGTGCCAACGGATTGGATTCTTTGTCGAGATGATTATTTGAAATCTCTCGGAGTATCCGTTGATGTACCCCAGTGATATCTTCAAGCATATCCCATAATACAAAGTCTCCTGTTCTACTCCCTTGTTCAATTTTTTGATAATAAACAAGGCTGATTTCTAACTTATCCGCCATCTGCTGCTGCGTCATGCCCGCCCTCTGGCGGGCTTCTTTTAAATTCTTCCGCATTTCTACTTTCACCTTTTTATGAATCACTGGTTGTACTTGTTGCTTAATCTTTTTCTTATTTCAAAGTAGTTTTTTCTAGTGTAGCGTCTCAATCATTTTTTAATTTATGCTAAATATACGAAAAGCGCTTGACTTTTTGCACTAAATATGCTAAAATATATGTAGAATATTTAGCATGAAGGAGAAAAGAAAATGTCAATCACAAAATCGTATAACAAGCAAACCGAT
>NZ_JBQIKP010000066.1:0-19591 GCF_056796775.1 Schaedlerella sp. | reverse complement strand
CAGCTTCAAGCAGCATAGCAGAGGAATTAAGATAACTGAATAACTGCCAGGTATTGAATTTTCAAGGTGCATAGGTTAAATCTATGTGCGAAGTTTGAGTATTATTAATTAAATTATACCATTTTCTGTTGACAATAATAGCAACAAAAAGTATTATTTGGAATAAATTTATTGAATTGCAAAAGGAAAATAATATAGTTAAGTCAATGATGAAAGTAGAAGCCTATCGTAATATGTTATGGAATGAACATATAGAGTATAAAGCATTAATGTTTTCGGTAATCGTGGATAATGAATATGCCGGATATTGTGGTATAAAGAATACTGCGCATGAACAATGGGAGATAGCGATAGAAATTTTGAATAAGTGGAAACACAAAGGAATTGGATATAGAGCGATTAGCGTTATGTTAGATGAAATAAAGAATCGTCTGAATGTGTCGGAATTTCGTGTAAGAATTGATGCTGAAAATTATCCAAGTCAAAGATTATTTGAGAAACTTGGGGCAGAGCCCAATGGTATTTCAGAATTTTTGTTGCATGAGGAAGCGGATATTCGTAGATGTGAGGAAGAAAATATTCATTTGCTGGATGAGAGAATACAGGAATTAGCAAAGCAGTTTAATGTTGAACCAAGAAAATTGTTAAGCCATGTGTTGGAATATAAATTAATGTGGGATTAAAGAAAGTGTCTGTAAGTGTTCAAAAATAGGTTAAAATGGCTTTTCGTAACACACTTGTAGCACACAAATAGCCGGTAAAGCCTTATTTTATGCGGTTTGAAGTTCTCAAAACATAGTACAAGGAGGATAGAGTGAAGTGTCTTATAAAAACAGTGACCTTTTTTAATGGGCTGGATGCCGTTACTGTGAGCACCCGGTCAGGGTGTGAACAGTAACATTCTGAGAAATATATATATGAAAATCGCTTCATTCCTCATTGTATAAAATCCACAGCCGTGTTAAAATAAACATAACAACCTTGTTCTTGGAATTGTCGCAGATCATTTTATCATTGGATTATTCGTAACCAGTCGTTCATTTCACTGTGCTCATAACCGTCCTATATACCATACGGGGCGCGGGGAGTATCGAAAAGGAGATCAAGATGAAAATTCTAAAACGCATCAAAATAATAACGTTCATTTATGCAATGGTTACACTTCTTACGCACCTGACAGCACTGTTTTTGGCAATCTATCGGCTGATAGCGAAAGGGGTCAGCCAAACGCAGATGAGCCGGACCAATGAACTGCTATCTTATGGGTTTGTGTATTTGTGCTTTGGCTTTATGATCATTGCCGCAATTCTGCTGATCGCAAACCGCATCTGTGCTGCCGAGTATTTACGGCTGCATGAGATTTTCTGGCTGACACAGTTCACCGGCTATTGGATTTTCAGATCGGTCATGGAGCTGATCACAGAGTATGCGAAGATGGATCTGTACTGGAGATTTATTAAGGTATTTTCTTATGATTTGACTCCGTGTTTGATTTTGTTTCCGGTATTGATCAGGCTGGGAATGAATTATGTGAAAAACAGAAAAAAAGTGGATTTTGAAAAGGAAAGAGACTCTTAGAAAAAAATAAATAAGCCGGAGAAAAAATGGAAGCTATTCTTATCGGAAGGAGATGAGATCATGAAAAAAACAAGAAAATGGATATGGATGCCTCTGCTTCTTATAGCCATGGGTATGACAATGGTCTTTTATGTCATACATTTTGCGCCGATGCCGCATCATCCATGGGGAACCTACAGCACAGGGAACGGGCCCTTGCCGGACAGCCTGTACCTTGTCCTACAGACTGACGGCCGATATACGATCTATCGGCAATTAGAGATCCTTGAAAAGGGAACCTTCGAGCCGCTCCTGCCAGGAACAGGCAAAGAGGATATCATCTACAGACTGACCGCCCAGGATACCCTGTCAAAAACAAAGCTGGTTTATGACAAGGAGTCGGATGAGGTTGTCCTGCTGGACTATCAGGATAAGGATATCCCGATGGGCAGAATGAGCAGGGATGCGGTTTTTATAAATGTAGGGGATTTGGCAGAACCTGGAATCCCTTGATTCATGCAGAGGAAATGACTTTTCACGATAAGCCATAGGGAGGGATTGCAGCATGAAAATAAAAAAATACTGTCAGCTATTCTTGTGACTGTTTTGATCATAAGCAATGCGTATTTTATCTACGAATCTCAAAAATCAGATTACGAAATATTGATAGGCGTTCCTGTAAAAGGTGAGGATGATTCCGCAGCGGTTAATTATCAAAAATCAAAACCTTTAACGGAAAAAAGGATAGGAATACCGTGCTCTTTTCCTTACTGCAGGCCAGATCAATTGAAAAACCGAAAATCACGGAACAGTTCGCGGATGCGGTCATAATGATCGGCGATCCGCAGGCGGGCATATCATATGTACAGATTACGTTATGGGTGGATGAATCTTCAATCATTGCCGAAACAGGGGATGAAGAGCTGCCTGATTATAAAGAGATTGCTGACAATAGCTATGCTGATGAATTGAGAAATATAATCGAAAAGCAAACAAGTCTTTACCGTAAAGGGGATAAAGATTGAAAGAATCTATTTGAGTGAATCAGATACCGCCAAAGAAAGGAAACGGGGCGTCATTTCCAGAGAGTCATCATCATAAATGACAGGCATGCTTTTCGCTTTTTTTAAAGCCTCTCGTTCACTGTCAGTTAATTTTGCGTCTTTTTTCAATTCATACGTTACCATAATATACGCTCTTTGAGGGTTGCCAGATGTGCGGAAATCAATCTGATTTTTGGATGGCGCACTGAATATACAACGAACAAAATTTCTTCTACCAATCCAATTGTGATAAAGCGATCTTCGTCTATACTATGCGCTTCATCATAAATTTCAATATGATTTTCACCTAAAAAACTTTAAAAGCAGTTTCAAATGATTGTACCATGTTCTCCTTCTTCTGTTTTTTGGAAGCTTTGTTAAAAGTAATCATATCATGCATGAACTGATCAGTCAAATGCAGCGCACAATTAGGCATAATCTCCATATCGGAGAGCGATTCTCCCATTTGGGGGTTGAACTGAGAAGCCGCATGCTACATACTATGAGTGTGTCAGGCATTGCCGTTTGCACGATGCTACGCAGCGAGTGTACAACTAGTTGATGAAACGGCAGGCCCGTCAGCCAATCAGATATTTACCGAATTAGGGGGCGAAGATTATGGATCAGATCAAAATAGGAAAGTTTATCGCATACAGGAGAAAGAAGCAGGGATGGTCGCAGAAGCAATTGGCGGAGCAGATCGATGTGACGGATAAGACCATCTCGAAGTGGGAAACAGGCAGCCGGATACCGGATGCGTCGATGCTTCTGAAGCTGAGCCAGGCGCTGGAGATTGATGTCAATGAGCTGCTCGCCGGAGAAGAGTTTTCCACGGAAGAATATCTGAAAAGATCAGAAAGCAATCTGGTCAATCTGGTTGGGGAATTAAATGAAATGGACAAAAAGAGGAAGAGCAGCAGGGTGGGTACGATCATCGGCTTTTTATGTATTGCCGTTGCATTTTTGAGCATGGTAAGCTCCTCGCTTCGAAGATTCACCGACATTTTCGATCTGCCGACGCTGCTCTATCTGTCAGGGATCAAATGCCTGCTCTTATCGACCTTCGGCTGGATCCACCACTATTTCAACGCATGGAAAATATGCGCTTCCAGAAAGGCATTGCCGGAAAAGGACATCCAGACGGCGGTGCAGGCTGTAAAATATGCGGCTGTCCTGACACTTACGATCGGTGGGATTACGTCATCCATCGGAATCTTCTCGATGCTGAATTATACGGAACAGTGGGGCGCCATGATTGCTCCTGCCCTTGCGCAGATTACTTTGACATTCGTTTATGTGGCAGTAGAAGAAACCGTTTATGCGATCCTGCTGTTTCAGATGAAGCATATGCTGCTGAAAAAATAATCCCGCCTGTATGGTTGGAGGCTCTTTAGAGCATCCAACTATGCAGATGGAAATAATCTTGGCGAACAGAATTGAAGGAGGACAGACAACAGAATGGGAACCGTATTGGAGGTCAGAGACCTGACAAAAAAGTATGTAGAAGGAACGGCGGAAAGCAAAGTGGTTGACCATGTGAGCCTTGACGTGGATGAAGGGGAATTTGTGATCATCATGGGGGCTTCCGGCTCGGGAAAAACCAGTATACTCCACCTGATCGCAGGAATTGATACCTGCAGTGAAGGCTCAATAAAATATACCTTACCGGACGAAGTCCGCCGGCCCGCAGGGCATGTGTTCAGGTGTGCCCTTGGGTATACCTTGCCGGACGAAATAGGCCCATCCCGCAGGAGCAAGAGACACGGGCTGTCCGGCGGGAATCGGCCCGCAGATCTTGCGCGTATGAATGAAAAAGAAAAGACTATGTTCCGGCGTGCCAACATCGGGCTCGTGTTCCAGCAGCAATGCCTGATCCCGGATCTCACGGTTTATGAAAATATCATGCTGCCCCTGATGCTTGACAGGAACAGGAAAGAAAACGCATTCAAGAAGGACAAGATCATGAATCTGTGCGGGAGGTTCGGACTGAAAGAGCATGTCAGAAAATATCCTTCCCAGCTGTCGGGGGGACAGCAGCAGAGGACGGCGATCCTGCGTTCCGTCGCAAATCTCCCGCCGCTTTTGCTCTGCGACGAGCCCACCGGAAGCCTGAACTCGGCACAGACGGAGCTTGTGATGGACCTGCTGGAGGAATTGAACAAGGGCGGGCAGACCATCATCCTGGTCACACATGATATCCGGGTGGCCGCCAGAGGAAAAAGGGTGCTTTATATTGAGGATGGACACGTAGAGGGAGAGCTGGATTTTACGGAGCACATTCCAAACGGAGCAGAGATGCATCCGGATTCCGGCCCGGATACTGCCGGGACGGATGCATTTCACACAATAGAGGACAGAGAAGAGAAGCTGATACATTTTCTGCAGGAGAGAGGGTGGTAATGGTGAAGACAATATTCATGTGCGGCCTTGCAAAGCTGAGAAGAAAAAAGCTTCCGGGCCTGCTGCTGGGGATCTGTATTCTGTTTACCGCGGCGCTGCTCGTGAACGCGCTGATCTTACTAACAGAGTTAAATCCAGTATTTGACCGGGCTTATGAGGGAATGGAAGGGGCGCAGCTTTGCGGCCTGTGGAGCCACGGGATGGTTTCCTCTGACCGTGTCAGACAGTATCTGGAGGATTCGCCGCAAGACCTTGCGTATCAGATCACGGAAAATACAAAACCCGTGGAATACATGGAAAAGGACGGTGTCAGGCTTGGCAATGGTATCCTGCTGGAGCTGCCCGAAACCATCGGCCGGGATATGCTTTCCCCTAAAATCCTGGAGGGAACAGAGATTGAGATGCCCCAAAAGGATGAGATCTGGATCACGCCCAAGATCGCGAATATCCTGAATGTGAAGGTGGGGGACGAGATCTCGCTGCAGTCGGCAGACCAGTCCGTGAAGGCGAAGGTCGCAAGGATCGTTGCAGATCCTGTTTTTGGAAGCAGCAATACGAACGTGTATCGGATGTGGTGCGGTTTTGGCAGGCTTTCGGATTTTCCGTCGGCTGACAACCGCAGGATCAGCTACCTGGAAGCCCGCTTCCGGGAATACAGCCGGCAGGCGGAGCAGCGCTTTATCCGTGACGCGGAAAGTTACTTTCAAATGCCGCTGGGCGATACGCTGTATACATATGATAAGATCAAAAGCGGCTATACCTCCGCATGGCAGATGCTGGGAAATCTTCTCTGTCTTGTCAGCGTGATCCTGGCCGGGGTGATCCTTGTTCTGACCCTGTTTCTGGTAAAAAGTGACATGGACGAGGATATCAGGACGATCGGGATCTACCGGTCATTAGGCATGACCGAAATGCAGATCACAGGCGCATATCTTGTCTGCTACGGCGTGACAGGCTTTGCAGGGGCAGCGGCAGGGAGCATCCTGGGAGGCTGGCTGAACCACAGGATTCTGGAACAGATCCTTGGAAATGTAGGGATTTATTCGGCATTTGCGATCAGGACGGGTACGTATCAGGCAGGCGTGTGTCTGACTGTATTGGCGGCGGTCCTGCTGATCTGCCTCTGTGCGGTATTTCAGATCCGGACCTGCAATGTTTCACATGCCATCCGAAGCGGGACATGGCAGACCAGAGGGCGGGTCCGGATGGCGCCCAAAAATCGATTTTGCTGCAGCCGGTGCTCTTTTGAATGGTATTATGCGGTCAGGGGCATGCAGAATAAAAAAGCAGGGTATGTATATATCGCGGCAGTGTCCCTGATACTGGGCTGTATGGCCGTGGTCTGCTTCGGCTGCCTGAATGCCGTCAGACATATCGACCGGGAGCCGGAAGCATGGGGGATTTTAAAGACAGATATCTATGTGACTTCCCTGGACGGTACACCGGTAAGTACGGTCACAGAGGACCTGGAAAAAGCTCCGGAGGTCGAATATGTCTACGGGGTCAATAAAATTTATTCCCAATATAAGCCGGACCAGGAAGAGACCTGGCAAAGCATGGTAACGGAGCTTTATGAACTGCCGTGGAATGAAAAAATAGAGGACCAGTCCCTGTACGGCAGGAGGCCGCAGAAGGAGGATGAGATCAGCGTGGGGACGGCGCTGGCTCAGAGATACGGGTTTGAGGTCGGGGAAAGCATAGAATTGTATGTAAACGGGGAAAAGAAGGAATTTGAAATCACCGGCATCTTCCGCACACTTTCCAATTACGGGAATGTCATACGGATGGTCACGGAGGATCTGGACCGATCCGTAGAAGCAGACGGCATCAGCGGAGATTATATGCTGGTACTCGCAAAGGACTGTGATAAATGGAACTATGCAAAGGAGCTGACCGAACGGTATGACGGAAGGTTTTCCTTTATCGCCGCCAAATCCAACGGAGAGCATATCACGGGGGTTCTGGTGCCTGCGGTCACGTTGGTCCTGACAGTGCTGCTGACGATCACGGTTCTGATCACGATGAATCTGACTGCTTTACTGATCCGGCGGGAGCAGAAATTGGTCGGATATTTAAAAGCCGTCGGAATGACGTCCTGGCAGATTTTAAAGATCTATCTGCGGCGGAACTGCCTGGCCGCACTTTTCGGAAGCTGCCTGGGAATTGCCGCAGGAGTACTTTTCGTACCGGAACTGCTCACACCTTATGCAAAGGGACTGGGGCTTGTAAAATTTCCGTTTTCAAATTCGGCGGCGGGAATGCTGGTCAGCATGTGTCTGCTTCCGGTCTGTATGGCTCTGGGTACATGCGCGGTCGTAAAGGCCATCCACAGGGTATCTGTGAAAGAGCTGGTGAACGAATCATAAAGAACCGTGAATCAAGACGGGGGGCGGAAAGCCCCCTTTTTTAGTATCACGTATGTGGAAAGACTGCCGGTGATGGGCTGGATGCGTTACAGTTTGCGGCCGGTTGGGCCGTGAACTGTAACCATAGATCGTTACTGTTCACTCCTGGGCCGTGCACTACACTGCACGGTCACAGGCAGTATAGTACCGGGGCTGGAATCCGGCCTCTTGCCGTAAGGCAACTTTTAATAGGCCGGATTCGTTGCTGTGAGCACCCGGTGAGGGTGTGAACAGTAACCATAGATCATAGCAAATGATAAATGTGTAAAAGAAATGATAGGATTCTGATTCGACTTCTGTTATAATGGAACAAGACACGGCGGAACAGGATGCTTTCGGCCGGACTGCAAAGAGAAAATCATAGAAGAGATACGAGGGAGATAGATTATGAAGAAACGATGGAAAGATTTTGGGCGTTTATCCACAGACTGTTATATCAATATAGGTATGGGGAGGACAGACATGACGCAGTGGCATCAGGCGTTTGATGCCCTGGTTGGTGCGATTGAGGAGACACGGAGCAGGAATCCTGATTTTGCGGGAGAATTTTATGAGGTAGAGGAACAGACAGATTTTGAATACGGCGTAGACGATTGGCTGATGGATTATCTGGATGAGCTGAGGATGCGGAATCTGCATGAAAAATGCTGCGAGGTCTGTGAAAAGGTCATTGGATTATTTGCCTGGAAAGAGCAGCTGCCGGAGGATTTTGTGTTTGAAATGTCTTCGGCACTGTCCGCCCAGGGAAAAACGGAGGAGGCTGTCGCACTTTGTGAGAAGTGGCACAGGCAGAATACCGAATCCCAGCCTTTAGCCGCAGCGTTGATCTATGCCAGAATCGACGCTAATGAATATACCGGGGCAGAAGAGGTAGTACAGAAGTATATTTCAAAAGAAGACGAATGTACGGAGGATACGGAACTGATCTACCGTGCGGCAGTGCGTCTGTACGAGGAAAAAGGGGATCAAAAGACTGCGAAGCAGATGAAGAAAACGCTGGAACAATATGAAGAAGAGGTGGAACGGGAGCTGATGGAAGAATTTGAGGAGTACCCGTTTGGCGATGATTTTTAAAAGCGGAAGCAATCCTCAGGGCTATGGATGCAGCATCCGGATGGGGGCTGGATGAATTGGAGGATGGAAGGGAAGCTCCTTTTGCGAACCCGTTGGAAAATGTGATTCCGAAACCGGGAGGTTTTGTAAATATGCTGGTTTTGGATATGGATTCTTATACTGAAAAATTTGGTGAAAAAGAAGTAAGAAAAAGTTTGAGAGAGGTATCATGTGATCAACAACACAGCAAAAAAAATATTAAAAGCACTGTCCTTTGACGGAATCGAGGTGGAGGCCTCCCGTCATCTGGCAGATCTGAAAAAACTGGACCCCTTGAAGATCTTCTACCGGACCATCGACCAGAAGATCTACAACGGCGCCCATCAGGTTCCGGTGCGGATTTTTTTCCCCAGCGAGCGGGCCTACGAGAAAAACCAGGCGGATCCGGAAAAAATCCTGCTCTTCCTGCACGGAGGCGGCTGGGTGACGGAGAGCATTGACAATTACGAGCGGATCTGCGCCCGCCTGGCCAATGCGACCAACCACTTTGTCGTAGCGGTGGAATACCGGCTGGCCCCGGAGCATAAGTTCCCGGCCGGGCTGGAGGACTGCTACGCCGCGGCGAAAGCCATTTTTTCCCGGCAGTTCCTTCTCAATGTGGATCCCGGGAATGTGACTCTGATCGGAGACAGCGCAGGCGGCAATCTGGCGGCGGCATTGTCCCTGCTGGCGCGGGACCGTGGAGAATTTCTGCCCAGGCGGCAGATCCTGGTCTACCCGGCCACCTACAACGACTATTCGGAAAATTCCCCCTTCCCGTCGGTTCAGGAGAACGGGACGGATTACCTGCTGACTGCGGGGAAGATGCGGGATTATCTGGATCTCTATGCCGGAAGCGAGGCGGACAGGCAGAATCCTTACTTTGCGCCCTACCTGGCGGAGGATCTGCATGACCAGCCGGACACACTGATCCTGACGGCAGAGTATGACCCTCTCCGGGACGAAGGGGAGGCCTATGGAAAACGGCTTTCAGAAGCGGGAAATCAGGTGCGGGTGAAGCGCATCGAGGGCGCGCTGCACGGATTTTTCGCGCTGGGGATTAAGCACCTGCATGTGCGGGAAAGCTTCCAATATATCAATGAGTTTTTAGGAGGAAATGACCGTGAAGCAGAAGTGGGGACACTGGCGGCGGCTGGACAACGCGGCAAAGCTCTTTTCAGCGGCAAGCAATAAGCAGAACACCCGGGTATTCCGTTTTTACTGTGAATTAAAGGAGGAGGTCCGCCCGGATCTGCTGGAAGCGGCGCTGGAACGTGCCCTGGAGACCTATCCGCTGTTCCGTTCGGTGCTCCGAAAGGGGCTGTTCTGGCATTATCTGGAAAAAAGCAATCTTCACCCGGTAGTCCGGGAGGAATACAAGGAGCCCTGCAGCCGGATCTATATCCGCGACAAGAAGTCCCTGCTGTTTGAGGTGACTTATTATAAGAAAAGGATTAATTTTGAAGTGTTCCATGTCCTGACGGACGGGACAGGCGCAACCGAATTTTTGAAGGAGCTGGTCAAGGATTATCTGTATCTGGCGCACAGCGGCGAGGGCCTGGAGGACATAAGCCTGCATCCGGAGGACATGACCGTACAGGATCAGGAGAATGACAGCTTTGTCAAATATTATTCCGAAGAGGCGCGCAGGCCGAAGAGAAGGAAGAGCCGTGCGTACCAACTGAAGAAAACGCAGAAGGAAAACGGACGGCTCCGGGTGCATGAGCGGATCTTGTCCGTCCGGGAGGTATTGGAGCATTCCCGCAGGCAGGGAGTCTCCATGACCGTATTCTTGACCGCGGCGCTGCTTAGCGCCATTCATGAGGAAATGACGCGGCAGCAGGAAAAATGGCCGGTGGTGCTGATGGTTCCGGTGAACCTGCGGAAGTTTTTCCCTTCCGATTCCATGCTCAACTTTTTCGGCTGGATCGAGCCGGGATATGATTACCGGAACTGGGACGGCTCCTTTGAAGCCGTGCTGGAGCAGGTGCGGGAGCAGTTTCGTCAGGAGCTGACCAAGGAGAAGATGGAGACGCATATGAGCGAACTCCTTGCCCTGGAGATGAACCCCATCCTGCGCCTTGCGCCCCTGGAACTGAAAAACCTGTGTATCCAGGCCGGGGCGAAGATTGCGGAGAAAAATGTGACGGCGGTGTTTTCCAATATGAGCGCGGTTTCCATGCCGGAAGCGTATGCGGAATATATTGACCGCTTCGGCATCTATACCAGCACTCCGAAGCTGGAGCTGTGCATCTGCTCCTTCGGGGACAAGCTTTCGCTGGGCTTTACGTCCCGGTTTGACACGGAAAATATCCAGCGCAATTTTTACCGGATCCTCCGGGAGCAGGGGATCCATTCGGAACAGGTGGAGCCAGACTTTCCCGAGCCTGCTGTGCCGGGAGAGCTGGAAATGAAGGTATATAAGGGATTTTGTCTGCTGTGTCTGGCGGCGGTCCTTCTGATGTTCTCCCTTCACTGGAACCATCGTCCGAAGGTGCCTTGGACTCTGTTTACGGCAGGCGGGATCGCCAGCATGTGGCTGGCGTCAACCATTGGATTTTTCAAGAGGCACAATCTGCTGAAAAATACCATGTGGCAGCTGGCGCTGGTGACGGTGGGGTGCATCGTCTGGGATCTGCTGACGGGGTGGCACGGCTGGTCGGTGGACTTTGTGCTGCCGGGGCTCAGCATCGGAGTGCTGTGCTCCATGATGGTCATTTCCTATATACAGAAGTACCCTCTCCGGGAATGCATGATCTATCTTGTCATGGCGGCAGGGTACGGCTTTTTGCTCCCGCTGATCCTGGTCCTGGCCGGCGCGGTCTCGCTAAAGCTTCCGAGTCTTCTGGGAGCGGGCTTCTGCCTGCTGTTCCTGGCCGGACTGGTGCTGTTTAAGGGCAGGGAATTCAGAGAAGAGATGGGGAAGAACCTTCATATTTAGAAGCAGATTCTGCCTGCGGGCAGGCTTGATCAATAAAGACATCATTATGAGATTCAGGAGGAAAAGAACGATGATCAACAAACTGGTAGAAAAGATCAAAAAAACGGAGGCTCCGATCGTAGTCGGGCTGGATCCCATGCTGGCGTATGTGCCGGAGCATGTACAGCAGAAGGCATTTGCGCAATACGGGGAGACTCTGGAAGGAGCGGCAGAGGCGATCTGGCAGTTCAACAAGGAGATCGTGGACCATGTCTGCGATCTGGTTCCGGCGGTCAAGCCCCAGATTGCCATGTATGAGCAGTTCGGCGTGCCGGGGCTGGCAGCATTTCAAAAGACGGTAGAATACTGCAAGTCAAAGGATCTGATAGTCATCGGCGACATCAAGCGGGGGGATATCGGTTCCACCTCCGCGGCCTACGCCATCGGGCACCTGGGGAAGGTCCGGGTGGGAAGCAGGGAATATGTCCCCTTTGATGAAGACTTTGCCACGGTCAATCCCTATCTGGGCTCCGACGGGATCAATCCGTTCATTAAGGTCTGCCAGGAGGAGAAGAAGGGAATCTTTGTCCTTGTAAAGACCTCCAACCCGTCCAGCGGGGAGTTCCAGGACCGGCGGATCGAGAACCGTCCGCTCTATGAGCATGTAGGGGAGATGGTAGCCGAATGGGGCGCGCAGTGTATGGGAGACAGCTACAGCTATGTGGGCGCCGTGGTCGGCGCGACCTATCCGGAGATCGGAAAAGTGATGCGCAAGGTGATGCCGAAGGCATATATCCTGGTGCCGGGCTACGGCGCGCAGGGAGGTCAGGGCAAGGATCTGGCACATTTTTTCAATGAGGACGGTCTGGGCGCTATCGTCAATTCTTCCCGGGGCATCATTGCGGCTTACAAGCAGGATGCTTACGCACAGTTCGGTCCAGAGCATTTCGGAGAGGCGTCCCGGGCAGCGGTGGAAGCCATGAAAGCGGACATCCAAAGCGCACTGAATCAGAAATAACGATATCCCGGCTGTATGGCCGGGATGAGGAAGTGCTGGACAGAGTCATGCGCGGCCAGGACCAATATGTAACGAACTTTACAGAAAAAGGAGAAAAACCATGTCTTGTAAACGAAAGGAAAAGGCGGCAGTCGTATTGCGGGAGCAGATTGCCCGGGATATATACAGCATGTGGATCCGCACGGAGGAGATCGCCGGGCTTGCGGTGCCGGGGCAGTTCATCTCCATGTATACGGAGGATCGGAGCAAGATTTTGCCCAGACCCATCAGCCTGTGCGAGATTGACCGGGAGCGGAAGCAGCTCCGGGTGGTGTTCCGTGTGACCGGTAAGGGGACGGGTACGGAGCAGCTTTCCCGCCTGCAGCCAGGGGATTTCGTTGAGATCCTCGGCCCTTTGGGAAATGGATTTCCGCTGGAGCCGGGAATCGGAAAAAAGGTATTCCTGATCGGCGGAGGTATCGGCGTGCCACCCATGCTGGAGCTGGCAAAGCAGCTGGATGCCGAGAAGCATCTTGTGATGGGATATCGGGATGAGCAGTTTCTGACAGAAGAGTTCCAAAAGAACGGAAGCCTGTTTATCGCTACCGAGGACGGCAGTGCCGGCACACCAGGAAATGTGATGGACGCAATTGCGGCAAACGGGCTGGACGCAGAGGTGATCTATGCCTGCGGACCAGCACCTATGCTTCGTGCTGTCAAGCAGTATGCCGAAGAAAATCACATTGTATGCTATGTATCTATGGAGGAGCGGATGGCCTGCGGAGTGGGAGCCTGCCTTGCCTGTATCTGCCGGACGCCGGAGATCGACGAGCACAGCCAGGTACATAACAAACGGGTCTGCAAGGACGGGCCGGTATTCTTAAGTACGGAGGTGGAGATCTGATGAACACGAAAAACTTTGATCTGGATACTACCGTCAGTCTGGCCGGGGTGGAATTGAAAAATCCGGTCATGACCGCTTCAGGCACCTTCGGCTCCGGAGAGGAATACAGTGAGTTTGTGGATCTGAACCGGCTGGGGGCCGTGGTCACAAAAGGCGTGGCAAATGCGCCCTGGCCCGGCAATCCGGTTCCACGTATCGCGGAGACCTACGGTGGTATGATGAACGCTATCGGTCTGCAGAATCCAGGGATTGAGGTTTTCTGCAGACGGGATATCCCGTTTTTGAAAAAATTTGACACAAAGATCATTGTCAATGTGTGCGGAAAGACGACAGAGGATTATCTGGAGGTGGTGGAACGGCTGGCAGAGGAGCCGGTGGATCTGCTGGAGATCAACATTTCCTGCCCCAATGTGAAGGAGGGCGGGATTGCGTTCGGACAGGATCCGAAGTCGGCGGAGCACATTACGCGAGAAGTGAAAAAGCACGCGAAGCAGCCGGTCATTATGAAGCTCAGCCCCAATGTGACCAGCATCGCGGAGATGGCAAAGGCCGTGGAGGCCGGCGGGGCAGACGTGATCTCCCTGATCAATACGCTGACAGGGATGAAGATCGACATCCATCGTCAGACATTTGCCGTGGCAAATAAGACCGGAGGCGTGTCCGGTCCTGCCATCCGGCCCATTGCGGTCCGTATGGTCTACGAGGCGGCTCAGGCCGTGAAGGTTCCGCTGATCGGGATGGGCGGGATCACCTGCGGGGAGGACGCGCTGGAGTTTATCCTGGCCGGCGCCTCGGCAGTATCCGTCGGAACGGCCAATTTTTACAATCCGTCGGCAACGATCGAGGTGGCGGAAGGGATTGAAGCATATATGAGACAGCATAAGACAGAGCATTTCCGTGATTTGATCGGGCTTGTCTACTGAATGTCAGATCAATCTGCCGCACAGCCGCAAAGCTCCGACTGGGAATTGCAAAAAAGAAGGGAACGATATGACTTCTACAGTAATTTTATTTGTGATCGGGTTGGCTTTGATCTGTATTGCAGGCGACCGGCTGGTAGACGCGGCGGCCGCCATTGCGAGAAAGATGGCGATTCCTCAGATTGTGGTGGGCGCCACGATCGTAAGCCTGGGAACGACGCTGCCGGAGATTCTGGTATCTACGACTGCGGCCTTTGGCGGCTCTGCGGCGATCGCTGCCGGAAATGCATTTGGCTCTATTATATGCAACACCGCATTGATCGCCGGACTGAGCCAGACCATCCGTCCCGCCGGGCGGGTAGGAGCGTCCTCTCTTGCATGGAGGAGCTTCTTTTTCTTCCTCGTGATCGGGGTGATGGAGATCTACGGAGGGATGAAAAACGCATACGGACGGACGTTCGGCATCCTGCTGCTGGCTGCATTTGTTGTCTATGCCTGTCTGAATGTCAGGCTTTCTTCCGATGAAGAGAGCGAGGAAGAGGCGGAAGGGGGAGAGGAGGTTTCCATCCCAAAGCAGCTTTTGATTCTTGCCGCCTGTGCCGCGCTGCTCTATGTAGGGGCGAACCTGCTGGTGGATAACGGGATTCTGATCGCGCAGACACTGGGAGTACCGCAGCGCGTCATTGCCGTGACATTTATCGCACTGGGAACCTCACTGCCGGAACTGGTGACGTCCCTTGCGTCATTGATCAAAGGATACGGCAACGTGGGTCTTGGAAATGTGATCGGCGCCAATATCCTCAATCTCCTGCTGGTGATCGGGATTCCGGCTGCCGTACAGGGAATCCCGTTGGAGCGGCAGACCGTTCTGGTCGATATTCCGCTGGCCATCGGGGCCATGGCGGTGCTGCTTGTGCCGATCCTGATCCGGAAAAAATCCTCCCGTATCCAGGGGATCACCCTGCTTGGCATCTACGCGCTGTACTGCATCCGCTCTTTTTTATAAAAAATGCCGCCTGTACGGCTGGCGGCTCTAAAGAGCCTCTAACCGACGCATAAATTCAGATGTTCTGGAGTATACGGCTCCCCGGCTGTATACTCCTTAATATGAGACATGTTCCAGTTTTTCGTGGATGATTCTGACCTGATCATCCTCCAGACTTTCATCCGAGCTGATGATCCAGATTCTGTCCGTATAGCGTATCAGCTCGCAGTAAATATTGCTTCCATTGATTCGTCTCACTGCGGACACCGCGTCCCATTCCCTGGTCCTGTCCTCGGGAAGATCCTTTTGCTTGGGCATTTCATCCCTCCAAAGCCGGTCCAGGATCCAGGAATGGCGGCTCTGGTAGATGGTGTACTGAAGATTGTCGGATGTGTCTTCACTGTAGGTACTGGAAGTTTCAGAGGCTTCAGTATCATATGTTACATAAAAATGGCTGGCACTCCCCAGTACACTTTTCATACGGTCTGCGTTTCCCGAAATGATCATCCCGTCCATCTGCCGGTAGTCTGCCTGAACCAGGGGAAAATCCTTTACATGGTCCGAAGCTGTTTCCGAGCCGGAGGCAGCGCCCAGGACGACTGCAGTCAGGATGACCGTGAGGTAGAAGAAAATGCATATGCCGGCCGCCATCTGATAGATCCAGTTGTCATTTCTGGACGGACGCAAAAACGAGATCAGTGCCGTTACGATCAGAAGCGGTATCAGCGTGAGGATCGGTATCACATACAGCGGAGAATATTCCTTCTGATAATAAGAAAAAAATATTGCCGCGATCAGGAAGAGCATCGGGAACAGGGCTGTCTTAAAGGGCCAAAGGCTTCTTTTTCCATAGATCGGAACAGTGCCTTCCTTGAGCATTCTGCCTCTGGTAACAGACCAATGGAGGAGAAGGATCCCCTCGGTTATCCGCTCCAAACTGGAAAGAGACATGAAAAGAAGGACAAGAAGCATCAGGTTGTTGAAGATCCATCTGTTGAAATTCAAGGTGAACAGCTGGGCCAGGTAAATGGCTGTCAGCAGAAATACAGGTACTGCGCCGCTCAGCCAGAGAAGCCATTCTGCTTTTCGGATATTTGCAAATCGTTCTGCAGGCTCCACGATCGGAGCCGCATCCTCCCTTGTCCGACGGAAGACGCAGAACTTCCTGCTGCTGTCGATCAGCTTCCATCCGGCGGCTTCACAATATTCGGCATATTCCTCCGTACTTGCTTCTGGCCGGGTGTCCATCTCCGTTCCATTCGGAAAGACCTCAACCGTATAATCAATGTCGGCAGGGTCCCCCTGTTCGAATACCATCCCCAGCCGAAATTCCTTAAAATGCCATCCCCGAAGCGACTGCTCATGCAGATATTCTGCAAAAGCGTCGCAGCTCCGGTAATTGAAAGCGATACCAATTTTACGTTTTTTCATGATAGAATCCCTCCTCGCAGTATTACAAAAAGTCCTTCATATAAAGAGCGCCGTCTTCAACCATGGTTTTCAAACGGGCATACTCCTTCGTCAGCATATCGATGCCGGTGTCTGTGATCACATAGGATTTGCGCCTTCCGTCCTCGGCAGTCAGACGGATGATATCGTGCTGCTCAAATCGGGCCAGCATGGCATACAACGTGCCCGGCCCGACCCGGATCCTGCCGTGCGACAGCTCCTCTACCTTATTCATGATATCCACGCCGCAGCATTCCCCAGTCAATGCCAGGAGAATATAATACATAGGTTCTGTTAATGTCTGAAATGCTTCTCTTGCCATAATCTGTCCACCGCCTTCTGTATGGGAGCGCTCATGGAAACGTTCTTTCCGGGTACAAGGAGTTTCCGGGAGTACGGATCTTTTCACAGATGCTTCTGATCTGGCAGTCATTGAGCCTCTTATCCGTATGAATGATCCATATTTGGTCCGGGCAGCGTACCAGCTCGGTGCAGATGCCGTGCTCGCTTGTATAGCTCACTGCTGATACGGCATTCCATATGTTGGTCCGGTTTACGGGATAGTCCTTTGGAACGGACAATTCATCCTCCCATAGTCTATCCAGGATCCGGGAAAAGCGGCTCTGATAGATGGTATACCAGAGATTGTCATAGGCGGTATCACTGTGCAGATACGGATGTTCAGGACTTTCTATACTATAATCTACATAGAAATGGCTGACGCTTCCCAACAAATTTTCCTTATGTTCTGCATATGTCCATGTGACCGCTCCGTTCATCTGCCGGTAGTCGGCCTGGATCAGAGGAAAGCCCTCCGCGCTCTCAGGAATAGCCTCTGAGCCGGTGACAGCACCCGGAATCCATACGGCCGTGATCAATGTGGAGCAGAAGATGGCAACCCAAACGACCGCGTCCTGAAAGCGCTGGTTATACTTTCTGGACGGCCTCCAGAATGAGATCAATGCGCCCAAAGGCATCCGTATGATCAGTATAAGCAATAGGGGAATCAGATACAGCAGGCAGCTTTCTCTGTGGCTGTATAAATGGGTATAAGCCGCCACGACAACCAGGAAGAGTATCACGGACCGAGCGGCCTTCAAGGGGAAGCGTTTCTTTTTTCCATATACGGGGGCGCTGCCGGCAGCTATCATTTTCTTCCTCGTAACAGACCAGAACAGGAGATAGATGCCTCCGAAGATCCTATCTGCGCATAAAAGAGGCAGGAAAAGAAAGAGCAGGAGCGATGGAGCGCTGAAAATCCATTCGCTGAAGCTTTCGGTCATCATCTGAGACAGATAGACCGCTGACAGCAGAAATACAGGCACCGCGCCGCCTAGCCAGAGAAGCCATTCTGCCTTCCGGATATTTGCAAACCGCTCTTCCGGCGTTACGATGGGAACCGCATCCGCCTCTGTCTGGCGGAAGACGCAGAACTTCCTGCTGCTGTCGATCAGCTTCCACCCGGCGGCTTCGCAGTATTCGGCATACTCTTCCGTGCTTGCCTCCGGCCGGGTATCCGTCTCGGTTCCCTTCGGAAAAACTTCTACTATATAATGAATATCGGCCGGATTCCCCTGCTCAAAAACCATTCCTAACCGAAATTCTTTAAAATGCCATCCTAGAAGGGACTGCTGATGCAAATATTCGGCAAACGCGTCACAATCTCTGTAATTGAAAGAAATAAAGATGATTCGTTTCTTCATATTATAAATCCTCCTTTCTCCGCATGATTACATCTGGCGCGGCAGTCTTGCTCTGTAATCTGTTAGAACTGAATATCGAGTATCGATAATTTTATTATATTATCGATACTCGATATTGTCAAGAGCAAGATTGCGTGATCAGGCAGATTTCAAAAGGTGTGATGCCTGAAACCGCTGCTTTACCGGCCAGATGCCCTGCAGCAGAGTGCTAGTACAGCGTTGCATTAATAATTGAGTAGTAATCACTCGCTGTCCATGCCATTACTGCGTTGGAGTCAGTCAACGATGCTACCGGCATCGCCTCCTTCCTCCGCCTTGTCCTGACATGGACATCAAGCGCTTATTACTTCAAAATTAATGCAACGCTGTACTAGTCTCCGTGAACAATAACTGTTATAGTGGTTTATTAAAAAAAATGAAAATAATGGTTGACGGTAAAGGGGTTCTGTGATAGAATACATATTGCTCAGTTGAGAGCGAGACTAAATGTTATATGGAGAGGTATCGAAGTGGTCATAACGAGGCGGTCTTGAAAACCGTTTGTCCGCAAGGGCGCGTGGGTTCGAATCCCACCCTCTCCGTTCAAACTGCTGTATGTCATCATGCGGCAGTTTCTATGTCCGTTTTCTTTGGCTTTCTGAAGTGCTTTGTGTCAGAGAGAGGAAGAAAATGAAAAAAATGTAAAAGAGTACTGGACAAGACGCCGGTAATAGTGTATATTGAATAACGGACATTTTGGAGAAGTACCCAAGCTGGCCGAAGGGGCTCCCCTGGAAAGGGAGTAGGTCGTTGATAGCGGCGCGAGGGTTCAAATCCCTCCTTCTCCGTTCGCCTTACTTATATATAGGAAGAAAAGGAATTTTCTGCCTGATAAATAGGGCGGTTGTGATGCGAGTCAAAAGTGAGAGAAAAAAATGTAAAAAAATGAAAAAACACTCTTGACAAACAAAAAACAACATGGTAATATATACAAGCTGACTCGCAAGAGGAAGCCAAGTAAAAAGAAGTTTGAAAAAAACTTCAAAAAAATTAAAAAAGTTCTTGACAAACGATAGCGGATGTGATAAACTAAATGAGCTGTCGCTTGACAGAGAAAAAAGACGAACCTTGATAACTAAACAATAGACAACGATCCTTGAAAATTTCTTAAAAGAGAGAAATTCAAAGAACGAGCATTAAGAAGAAGATTTTTGATGCGCCTCTGCTTCGGAAGAAG
>NZ_JBQIKP010000065.1:0-20905 GCF_056796775.1 Schaedlerella sp. | reverse complement strand
TATCCGTAAGTAACATGAACACATCCTCCAATATTTTTCTTTATTGTACTTGAAATTTGGAGGAAATGCAAAAAAACTTTTCCGGTTTATCCGGGTTAGGTGCTGACAAAGAGGTTTTTCATATGACAAAAACATATTTACAGGTTATTCTGCTATTCGCTCCGGCATTTATGGCGAATGACACAATGACCTGCTTTGTCAGAAATGACGGAAATCCTAAATTATCGATGATTGGTATGCTGACTGGAAGCTTCTCAAACATAATCTTAGATTATATATTTATATTCCCCCTTCATATGGGAATATTCGGCGCAGTATTCGCTACAAGTTTAGCACCCGTTATTAGTTTGACTGTTTTATCCAGGCATTGGCTCACAAAGCAAAACCAGTTTCATTTCGTACGAATAAATCTGTCATTTCGATTGACAAGAGATATCCTTTCTTTAGGTGTTCCGTCTTTCATCACAGAAATGGCTTCTGGAATTGTAATAATCGCTTTTAACGCTATTATTCTGCATCTGCGGGGAAATATTGGGGTGGCTGCTTATGGCGTGGTTGCAAACCTGTCGCTTGTAGTCATTTCCATTTATACAGGGATAGCACAGGGAACGCAGCCCATTTTAAGCAGGGTATATGGATATGGTGAGCGTGAAAGTCAGAAACAGATTTTGAAATATGCCTTAATAACAATGCTGCTTATATCTTGCGGCATTTATTTTATTTTTTTATTATCTGCCAATCCAATCGTCAGCATATTTAACAGTGAGCAGAATATACAGCTGCAGCAGATTGCAGAAACCGGGTTAAAATTGTATTTTACAGCGATTCCATTTGTGGGATTTAATATCATTATATCCTCATATTTTACATCCATAGAAAAAGCCCTGCCCGCACAAATTGTTTCACTGTCAAGAGGTCTTTTAATTATAATCCCTATGGCGTTTTTCCTGTCATTTCTATTAAAAATGACGGGGGTATGGCTGTCCTTTCCAATTACGGAATGTTTTGTCGCTTTAGCCGGCATTGCATTATATTTCAAATCAGAAAGAAGTTAGAAAACAGCCCTTTTGCCGATTTCCCTCCCGGGCTTGTTTCATACTGTGAATTACCGGAACCGCCCAGTAAAAATGTCAATATTGCCCTAATTTTTCATCAATAATTTATCTAAAAATTTGTTTCCCACCGTGATAAGATAATACACGTCACAGGGAAACAGACAGTAAGACAGAATATAAATCAGAAAAGGAGAAACAGATTATGTATACAAATATGACAGCGAAAGACGCAAGATACATGCTTGAAGCAAATGCGAACCTGGTAGAGAGGATGATCGCGGGATTCAAAAAGTATTGGGAAGAGAATGCGGAAGTCATCTGCGGAGGACTGGCTATGATGAGCGGGCAGTTCTATGTACCGTCCGGCAGAAAATAATGCCATGGACAATATTTACACATTAACTGAAAAATAGGCAGTAGGAATCATAGAGATACTCGATTCCTGCTGCCTTTATCAGTTTTACATATTTATATAGCTATTTTTCATAATACAAATCGCTTTCTAATTCCATACTGTCATTATACACAGGAATGATCCAGAGGGACCGTGTGAACAGTAACTTTTCTATTGCTTTCGTTCAGAATCGTTTCAAAAATTGAAAATCACTTTCAGATATGATATGATAAAATCATAAATCTGCCATAGTATTCCTTTGCGGAAAGTCAATGAAAATCTCCGCTGAAGGCATTATCATGACACACGAAAGGAGTTTTTTTCATGAACGCAAAACTGCTGCGCCGCGTCTCGGTTCTGTCCGCGGCCGCAATATTCCTGTTAACTGCCTGTACCAACGAGAAAGACGATACCGGTGAGCCGGATCTGACCTGGGGCACACGGACCGGCTATGAAAGCTTTCTAAAGCTGGCGGACAAAGCTTATCCTGAGATCCGTCTCGGTTTTTCCACCTATGCGGGTACCAGCCCTACCAGCTATGAATGGGCTCAGATGCGAGGAAACGATATCCCGGACATTTTTGTCACTTCCCAAGTCCTGGACCCCGCGCTTGCGAGTGAACGGCTGGCAGACCTGTCCGGCTTTGATTTCATAGATGAGATCTGTCCGGCGTTTGTGGAAGATGCCTCCGTGGACGGCGGGGTCTATCTTCTGCCTGTCAGTACCTCCCTGCATGGGATCTACTACAATCAAACGCTGATGGAGGAGAACGGCTGGACGGTGCCTGCTGATTTTGACGAGCTCAAGGCGCTGTGCGGCCAGATCCAAAAAGCCGGGATGGCGCCCGGACTGGTGGGGACCCGGTTCAATGACGACTCTTTTTCCGCGGTTTTCAACCTGGCCAAGACCGGCTGGTTCTCGACTCCGGACGGGATCCGGTGGGAGCAGGATTTTCTGTCCGGCGATGCATCCGCCGCAGGAACATGGGAAGATACCATGGACTACGTCCAGCAGTACATCGATATCGGAATGTACTCCGCAGACCCGAAGGAGCGGAGCGCTCAGGATCTGATCACAGAGGCGCTGGGAGACCGGCAGGCCATGTTCTGCACCTCCATGCTGGAGGTCAGCAAAACCGCGCTGCCTGACGGCGATCAGCTGGGAATGATGCCTTATATCAGCGAGGACGGCAGTAAAAATATCTATATTTATCAGCCGGTCAGCTATATCGGCATCAGCCGCCGGTTGACAGAACCTGGCAATGAGAAAAAATTGGAGGACGCGCTCAAGATGCTGTCCCTGCTCTACTCCCCCGAGGGGCAGGACACCTTCATTACCGATCAGACGCTCTGCAGGCTGAGCGTACTGGCAAGCGCAACAGCCAAGGAGGATTCCCTGATTTATGACGCGCTGCTGGCCCAGCGTGACGGCCGGATTTTCCCGGTCACTTTTACCCACTGGGAAAATATTCTCTATGACATGGGAAAGGTCTGTAAACGGTGGTTCAGCCGGGAGGAAGGACTGGACACCGAGAAATGCGTCACTATCCTGGACAAACTGGAAGCCCGGGAGCTCGGCAATGAGGACATCAAAAATCTGTGCGAGTGCACCGCAGACTTTACCATTGAGGAAACCGCGGCGCTGGCTGGAAAGGCTCTGGGAAGCAGCGTGGGCGCAGACGCGGCCATGATCCCTGCCGCTACCTTTTATAAGGAGCGGGAGCTGGGGGCCGGCATCAGCGGAAAGCTCTACAAGGGCACGGTCACTGCCGAGACGGCCAGCACCATTTCCCCGGGACACGACGGAACATATTCTATCCTGACCATGACCGGAGCCGAAGCCAAAGAGCTGGCAGAGGAGGGCTATGATCTGGGCGGAGACGGAAGACCCTATCCCTATATCCTGGTGACAAAGGGCGGCGCTGAGCTGGAAGACAGCCGGACCTATGAGGTCGCTTTTCTGATGCAGAGCTATACCCGCGAGACGGGCGACCTCTACCACGCCCGGGAGGAGGAGGGATCCTTCCGGTATTTCCTCCGGGAATGGCTGAGGGAACAGCAGAGTGTCTCCCCGGACGGAAATCCGTGGGAATGATCATCTTTCGGAATCTCTGTTGAACCGGCTTTTCCTTCTGGCGGATCCGCCGCTGGGAAAAGCCGGTTCATCTATCCCGCTTATCCAGTTGGAAAAATTCCACCTGTACGGTTGGATGCTCTAAAGAGCCTCCAGCCTGCTCATCCATTCGTCAAAAACGTACAGAAAAAAACTTCTTTGTATCAGTATACAATAAGTATATATTTCCATGGTATAGTATCTGTAACAGTATTTTCCAATATCACTTATTTTTTATAACACCGAAACTGCCTGCGCTGCAGAGCACACCCTGCCGGGACGTGGCCTGCAGTCATCCGCAGTATACAGGATAATGAAACGGAAAGAAACGAGGTGAAAAACATGGCAATGCATGTATTGATCGTAGAGGACGATCCTGCTCTGCGCGAAACCATTTCCGACTATTTTGGAAGCAAGGGCTGGCAGATCACCGAAGCCGCAAATGGGGAGGATGCCCTGGAAAAAGTAACTAAAGCCTCCTTCCAGCTGATCCTGCTGGACGTCATGCTCCCGAAGCTGAATGGATTTGCCGTATGCCGGCGGATCCGGGAGCGCAGCGACGTACCGGTCATTTTCATCACGGCCCGGGTCATGGAGGAGGACGAGCTGAACGGCTATTCTTTGGGCGCCGACGATTATGTGACCAAGCCTTTTTCCCTGCCGGTGCTGTATGCCAAATCCATGTCCCTGATGAGCCGCGTCCGGGGGGAGGCCCCCTTCCAAAGCCTTCGCCGGGGCGATCTGGAGGCGGATTTTAGGAAACGGCAGATCCTGGCGCAGGGAGCCGCTCTGCCGCTGGCGCCCAGGGAATATGAGATGCTCCTTTTCTTTATGGAGAATCCTAACCGGGTCTTTAGCCGGGAGCAGCTCCTGATCCGGTTCTGGGGATATGATTTTGAGGGAAATGAGCGGGTCGTGGACAACCACATCAAGATGCTTCGAAAAGCAATGGAACGCAGCAAATGCAGCATCCGGACCTTCCGAAAGTCCGGGTATTGTCTGGAGGTGACGGAATGAAACGAAAGAAAAAATGGATCCATACGTTTCTGCCGGTGCTGGCAGGATTTCTGGCCTTGTATCTGGTGCTGATGGGGATCGCTACATTTTTGATCAAAGAAACATTTATGGAACGGTTTGAAACAGATTTTAACGCCGTAATCCATGAAACGGAAGAAACGATACTTGGGGCTGAAAGAGACAACGCATGGCTGGCAAATGGAAACATGAAAGCAGCCATCCAACGCTATGACTATGTTCTATGCTCTATGACAACGACGAACAATGTCCATTTCCAGTGCTCCTTCGCGCTGTTTAACGAGGAGAAGGCCTTACTTTCACAAAGCCAGAATCTGGTCGGCCTTGTGTATCCGGATACCAATCTGGCCCAGAGCTATTCTCCTATAGAGAATTATCTCAGTCAGGAAGCACTCAAGGAACTGGCATATTATGGAAAACAGCAGCTCACAAGCCTTCAAGCCAAATGGAATATTTCTCCTAAAAGAGGAGGATCCCCGCCTGAATATAACTCTATAGACTATCGTATCACTATGGCATTCGAGAGAGGAAGCGACGTGCCGGTTCAGATCATAGTGCAGGAAATGAACTGGAACAAAGAGCAGAAAGAAAAAAACAGCTCCGAAGTATCTGCTGACAGCCAGACACACCCGGAACAGGATGAATTAATCCTTTTTTCAAACGACATCTGGGATCACAGCATGATCGTCTGGTCATGGACAAATCCGGATATTGATATTTCCGGGATCCCACAAAATTACTTTTTTGAGCTGGAGTGTTACCCTAACTACCTTTTTCCTTATCTCTCCTCCGGATATGACCGCTGGCTTTCCTGGCAGGAAAATTCCTTTCTACAGAACCTGAAGCTGGACAAAGACCTGTTCTATACACTGCCCCAGTACTATGCGTCTGCTGACTCGCTCCCGCCTTTCCAGCCGCAGACAAAAAAGGTCTCTGAAATCTTCATTCCCCAGGATGACAGGCTTGCGGGCAGATATTATCTGGTTGCGGCTGTGGACTGCCATCCCTGGCTTGCCGCCATGGACTATATGAGATACTTCTATCTGCTGGGCTTTGCCTGTATGCTGGTATGCGCAGGTGTCTTAGCCTTTGCGATCCACCGGACCAACCTCCGGCGGGATGCCCTGGAGGAAAACCGCCGGGATTTCACCAATGCCATCGCCCATGAGCTGAAAACGCCCCTGTGTGCGATCCGCGGCTATGCGGAAAACTTAAAGGAGGACACGGTACAGGTAAAGCGGGATCATTATCTGGACCAGATCATCCTTAAGACAGAAGAGATGGACGGCCTGGCCGCGGAAATGATCTATGTGTCCCGGCTGGATTCGGAAAAGCTGGTTCTGAAAAAAGAACCGGTCTGCCTCAATGATCTGATCCAGACACAGCTGGAAAAGCTGGATGATGTCATTTCCGGCAAAAAGCTTCTGGTATTGTATCAGGCGGAGGAGGAATTTCATGTAACCGGCGACCGGAAATACCTGGAAAAGGCAATCTGGAACCTGCTGTCCAACGCAATTTCCTACAATACAGAAAGCGGAACGATCCGGATCATCGTCGGCAAAGACCGGTGCAGTATGGAAAATACCGGGGAGCATATTCCGGAAGCGGATCTGCCCCATGTGTTTGAAATGTTCTACAGCGGGCAGAGGCATTTCGGAGATGAGGAAAAGCACTTAGGGGTGGGTCTGTATCTCACCCGGAAAATCTGCGCCCTGCATCGTCTGTCTCTCACCGTGCAGAATACGGAAATGGGGGTGCGGGCTGAGATCTCGCTGTAAGGAACCGCATGGAAATAACGGATACATCTTGTTTTCATTCTTTTCATTAATTTTGGGAATTGCCCTGTTCCTCCTATCCCTTCGCGTCCAGAAAATGCATGTCTTCCATGCGAAAAGTTCCATTCCGGTCCAGTGACCGGGATGTCTCATAGCCGATCAATGCCTTCGCATGCTGACTCTCTTTTGACTCCGGAATTTCTATATGCTCGAATTCCGGCATGGGCGGCACCCCGACCGCCCTGTCTATGTACTCCGCGTCGGCAGGCGGATTCACCTCTGCTGCCTGCGATACAGACTCCGGCACATCGGATATCGGCATGACAGGCTTCGGCACATCGGGTAACGGCGTGACAGGCTTCGGCACATCGGATATCGGCATGACAGGCTTCGAAATCTCTGCTGATGGCATATAGTATTTTACATTTTCCGGTTTCATGTTCTTCTGTAAGGAAACATTCATTTGCTGCCGAATCCGCATTTCCAAAATTTTAATAGAATCTTCGTTCGATTCCATGGCAATCTGACCTCCTGCTTTTCGAATCAGAATATACGTATGACGTGTAACTATATTGTACTATATTTCAACCATTTTTCAAGACATAGATTGTCCAGACCTTTTTATGCACTTACGAACAATTTCATTACTATTCACAGTAACCAATTTCTACTCCACATATCACCCGCACCGCTCCTGCAGGATCGTCAGCGCCTGGACAATGATCGCCGCATGGTCCACCGCGATCCGTCCGCAGTCCTTTACCGTAAATGACTCTTCCCGGATCAGCCCCGAGCGCCTCTTGCGTTCTACCAGCGCGCAGGTATCCAGACCCTTTTCCTGGTTTTTCACAGAAAGCCGGTAGGTCGTGATCTCGGTCTCCTGTCCCTGCTGCCCACCGTTCCGGGAAGCATCCGTACCAGAGTCTCCTCCTTCCTCTGCCTGCTGCCGCTTTGCTTCCGGATCAACCGCCCCGCCGTCCGCTATTTTTTCCAACTCTAATTCGCACCACACCGCGTCTGCCGCATCATCCCCGGCCCGGGCTTTTAACTCCTTCCCCTGTACAAGCGCCATGTATGCCGTAGTGATCACACGGGTCCGGGGATCCCGGTCATAATTCCCATAGGCCCCGATCTGCTCCATGGGCAGGCCGCTGATCCCCGTCTCTTCCAGCAATTCCCGTTTTGCGGATTCCTCCAGGTTCTCCTCCATATCCACAAAACCGCCGGGCAGCGCCCAATATCCGATACTTGGATGATTGCTCCGCTTCACCAGCAGGAGCCGGATGCCCCGAAGCTCCCTGGTCAGGGGTTCCGCACAGGAAAAGATCACGGCATCCGCCGTGCAGCTTGGAGTCCGGTATTTATAAGGGTCGTAGCCCTCTAAAAATTCCTCCAACGTCTGTCCTGCCTGGTTGCGCTCCCCGGTTCCGTAAAATTTTGATAAGTCCTTTAAAAATGCCGGCATTGTTTCATCTCCTCCTTTTTACAGCTTAGAGCGTGTTTGAAAATTCATCTCCGCAATCTGCCGCCTTCGAATCTGTATCGGTCATTTTCCTGCAGATTTATATTTATGAAGATCGTCAGTCTCATTCTTTCCTCAGCCACTCCAGCACATTCCACTGTTTGATCCCATTATGGGATGTCAGCGGCGTACAATCCATAGTCAGCAGGTACTTGGGATTGTGGTCGCAGATACTTTCCAGAGGGCAAGTTCCCGTTCCAATATGCTTTCCTCTAAAACGGTCAGAGCGACCTGGTAATACTCTTCTCCCTCTTCACCGATCGCGACAAAGTCGATTTCCGCGTTCCCCGCTTTTCCGATATACACTTCATAGCCTCTTCTCAGCAGCTCCAGGTAAACTACATTTTCCAGGATATGTCCCATATCCGCCCGCATCCGCGAATACCCGTTATTACTTTGATGGCATCCTTTTATGTTTTTATATTATCATCGTCTTTCCTAAGTCTCAACTTATATTTTTATGTATTATGTCGTTTTTCTCATCTGTATCTTAGACTGTTCATTTTATAAAAAGATATTTGCGCGAAAGACAGATTGACAACCCCGCCGAAAACTTATATACTATATGCGTCAAAGGGAGTAGCTTGCACAGGATCCTGTGTTTACTTAGCCGTCAATACGATTTCCGAATCCAGCTCTGTGATGAAATAGCGAGACTTTGCTGTATCAAAACGGCATTGTCTCGCTTTTTTGCGCTTTGCCGTGAAAGCATCCAGAGAACTGCTTCCGGCAGTCTTTCTGGATATGACAGGTATCTAAAGGAGGAGCCGGCCATTCCGTTGTACGGTTTGGGGCGGTGGAGAACATATATACGGAGGAAATGAAGATGACATTTGGAGAATTGATCATGTTTGCAGTCCGGCTGCTTGCCGGTACAGGCGTATTTTTGGTCGGGGTACACCTGCTCACGGCCAATATCGAACAGCTTGCCACAGGAAAGATCAAGGATCTGTTCGAAAAGACGGCCGACAGGCGGCTTGTCAATGTAGGGATCGGAGCCGCCACTACGGCCCTGATCCAGAGCTCCGGCGTAACGACCGTGCTGATCGTGGGGTTTGTCAATGTGGGGATCATGAACCTGCACCAGGCCGCGGCCATGATCATGGGCGCCAACATCGGAACCACCATCACGGCTCAGATTGCCGCGCTGAGCGCATTTCCTGTTACTACATATATACAGCTCTGCGTATTTATCGGTATGATGATGACCATGGTCTGCAAAAGTGACAGCCTGCAGAAGACCGGGTTTATATTATCCGGCCTGGGATTGATCTTCATCGGCCTGTCCCTGATGTCGGACGCGATGAAGGTCAACCGGGACGCCATACAGACGATATTTGAGACGGTGACGAACCCGTTCCTGCTGTTTGGGATCGGAATCTTCCTCACGGCTCTGGTCCAGTCCAGTTCCGCGACGACCTCGGTGATCATCGCCATGTCGGTAGCCGGGCTGACGATCGGAACCGGAGGAAATGAAGTCCTGTATATTATCCTGGGTACCAATATCGGCTCCTGCGTGACCGCCCTGATGTCCTCCCTTACATCCGGGGCAAACGCGAAGCGGGCGGGGCTGATCCACCTGATGTTCAACACCTTCGGCTCGGTCTTCTTTTTCATCCTGCTGATGTGCTGGCCGGACTTTATGAATGCCACCTTCCGCGCCTGGTTCGAATCCGCGGCGACAGAGATCGCCATGTTCCACACCTTTTTCAATGTGACGTGTACCATGCTGTTTCTGCCGTTCTGCAATATATTTGTAAAAATATCGGAATTATTGATCCAGGAAAAGAAGACCGAAACCGCGGTAACCTACCTGGACGAAAGGATGCTCTCCTCCGCTTCCATCGCCATTTCCCAGCTGGAAAAAGAAATGGTCCTGCTGTCGGATACCGCGATGGACGCGTTTCGAACCGCATACCGTTCCTTTGAGAAAAAGGATAAGAGCCTGATCGAACCCAGCCTGGAAAAGATCAACCAGGCAGGCGGCATTTATCATGCCATCGTAAATTATCTGATCCGTCTGTCCGCCCAGAGCAAGCTGTCCGATGAGGAAAATATCTCGACCCTCCACAACAATGTGGGAGATATCATGAGGATTGCGGAGATTGCGGATAATTTTACAAAATATACCCAGAGGACCATCCGGCATGACCTTCATTTTTCCGGCACGGTCAAGGAAGAGATCGGCGCCATGGTGCTCCGGGTCGAGGAGATGTATGAACTGACCAAACGACTGATCCTGGAAAAGGACCTGGAGCTGCTTGTGCGGATCGACCAGACGGAGCAGGAGATCGACGCCTTCCGGAAAAAGCTTTTGAACCGGCACATGGAACGGCTGCATTCCGGTGAATGCAGGCCGGAATGCAGCAGCGTGTATATCAATCTGGTGTCCAATCTGGAACGGCTGGGCGACCATCTGACCTATATCGCGCATACGGTCGGTTAGCGGCAGCGCGGTAGTGATTTTCCCGCAGCTCCCTGCATCTTATGAACGGCCATGATACCGCATTCGGATGTCATGGCCGAAGCGCTGCCAGATGATTCCGTCCCGGAAAGATCCGCCGATCACTCCTCCGCCGTCCTCCGGGTCAGGCTCCTTTTTTCTAGATGCCCATACAGGATCAGGGGAACGCTGAGGCAGGCCAGGAAGATCAGAGCCAGAATCCCCCCTGCCGCGGCTCCGGGATAAAGGAACTTGAAGTATGTGATCCTGTGTTCCATATACAGCTTAAGCAGATACAGGATCCCGCTTCCCGCGGTGGACACCAAAGCCCCTACAATCCCGCAGTAGACAGCGCCTTCTGCCGCCAGCATCCGCTGGATCTGCCTTCCTGTCATCCCCACGCTCTCCATCACCGCCAGCTCCCTCTGCCGGGAAAGGATGCCTGTGACGATCACATTCAGGTAATTCAGAAAGCCCATCAGGATCAATACCAGGCTGAGCGCCCCCAGGATGATTCGGTTGGTCCGGATATAGCTCTGACTGCTGGCCAGTTCATCGGATTTACAATATACACGCAGGTACAGGCTTGGATCCCTGCGGTTCTCATCCTGAATGATCTTCTGGACCGCCGCTTTGGCCGCCGGCTCATGAGCACGCTCCACATCCATCTCCATGCCATACATTTTTTCTTGGGTGCCAAGCCTTTGGAAGCCCTCCTCGCTGACAAGCGCATACCACATGACCGAACTGGTAAAATACATCTGCGGCTTCGGAAATCCCTTTGCCCTTATATTCAGGAATCCGGCCGCTTCCAGCTGTACGATATCGCAGTTCTCCCGGCGCCAGTTTTCAAAACCGGCCAGGTCCATAGTGTTCCAGGCCTCCGTCCGTTCCTCCCTGGAGGGAAACTGCCAGAAGGTCAGGGGAAGCCCTGTTTTTTCATCGGCCTCTTCACTTAAGGTTGGAGACAGCGCATGGTAATGGAGCAGGATGGCTCCGGTTCCGTTCCGCAGGCTTTCGAGATCCGCTTTCAGATGATTTTCCTTCACATAGGCTTCCAGCTCCTGCATATACTCCTCATCCACGATCTGAACAAAGAAATATGTCCAGGAATCCGGCAGCCCCGGCTCCTCTTCTTCCATGTCCGCTTCTCCCCCTTCTTCATGGGTTCCGTATCCGTAGGCTTCCGCCAAAGGCTTTACCGCCTCTGCCGTCCGGTCCATAAAGAGATAGCCCCCTCTTATAATATCCGCGCTCTCCCTGCGCATCCCCTGAATGGCCAGAAGACGCTCCTTTGTCTCCGGTGTGATCAGTTCAAACTCATCATCCTGGTTCGAGATCTCCACGCCGTCCACCGTGGCCACGGTTCCCATAATAGTGCCGCCGATCTTAAAATCCCTGTTCTTTTCAATGGCGTAAGTCTGGTCCGTCCCCTTTGTCAGGACGACTGCTCCCAGCGCCGTGACAACTCCCAGAAACAGAGACAGTACGGTCAGGAAAAACCGTTTTTTATACCGGAACACGTTCTGCCATGCCAGATAGAGCACCGGCTTCTGGAAGGCTGTATGGAGATACTTTTTTGGTTTTTGCGCCTGCTTCTGTTTCTGCTGCTTTTGGCTTTGCTCCTTTTGTTTCTGCCGCTCTTTGCCCTTGTCTCTTTTTGTTTCCGCTGTTTTCCTGCTTCCCTTCCTTTTTTCCGTCATCCCTGTGAAATGAAGCGCCTCCAACGGAGTCATGCCTGCCGCCCGGACAATGGTGTATGCCGCCGCCCCGAAGATGACGGCCACAGTAAACAGCACGGCTGTCCCGAGCAGTTCGGACCGAAATACCATCAGCTCCGCGGATTTTCCGTAATTATAGAGGTACAGGTTCCCCAGCGCCCGGGGAACCGCGAACAGGACCACCGCCGCGGACAGTGCCGTGCCAAGCATCGCTCCCTGCAGGACCGTTGCCGCGGTCTGCCGAAGATACATTGCGCAGATCTGCTTTTGCGTGGTGCCCAGGGTATCCAGAAGTCCGATCTGACGGATTTCTTTCTGGATGGAAATTCCGAAGATATTATAGATCAGGAAAAAAACGCCCAGCAGGACAAGCCCCCCGCAAATAGCCGCCATCCGAAAGCCTCCCACAAAATCATCCATGATGAAATAGAGCAGGCGGTTTCCGCCATGGAACTGCTGTACCCTGTCCCTGACCTGAACATCCTCATAAAGCCGCGCTTCCGTCTCATAACCGTCCATGGTATTTTTCTGGCTGATCAGCAGGACATCCGGCTCTTCCAGGCTTCCTCCCCATTGCTCCAGCTGCGCTTCACTGACATATCCGATCGGCGGGTACACTGCCGGATCCACATAATCCCGATACCACCCGCACAGGGTAAATACCGTGTCCTGCCTCTTCCCGGAGTCCAGTTCCGCGGACAGGGGGATCTCCATCCCGATTTCCGGCCGGGTAATGCGCAGTGCTTCCAGCGCCCTTACCGGGAGCATCAGTTCCCCTTCCTTCCGGGGATAGCTTCCCTGGATATGGGTATACGCAGGCACCGTCATTTTCTCCCATGCCGTTTCATCCAACACTGTCAGACAGGCCCAAAAAGCTTCCCCCTGCCGGATTGTGCCCGCATCCACTTCTCTGCCTACATCTTCGATATAATCCAGTTCCCGGATCGCATGGTACTGCTCCATGGTTCCCCGTTCCAGGATGGTAGACGCTACGGTGCCGGAGGTTCTGGCCGACTGCAGATAGTCTGCCTCTATCTTTCCGAACGCGATACTGAATACCGTGCACAATACCACGATTCCAAGGGCAGACGTTCCTGCCAGAAGGAGATTCCTCCCCCTGCCGCTCCGCCGATATGCCTTTGCCAAAAGCCTGACCGCGCTCTGGTTGTTGTTGGGAGTGTTTCTTCCGAAAATCCGCATCTCAGCCCCTCCCTTCCCGCATCATGATCTTCCCGTCCTCTATAGGAAGGATCCGGTCCGCCATCTGGGCCACTTCCTCATCGTGAGTCACCAGGATGACCGTCTGGTTGAAATGGACCGCGCAGGTTTTTAAAAGCCCTGCCACCTCCATGCTGGCCCGGGAGTCCAGGTTTCCGGTGGGCTCGTCGGCCAGGATGATGGCGGGCTTTACACTCAGAGCCCTTGCGATGGCCGCCCTCTGCTGCTGGCCGCCGGAAAGTGTGGAAGGCATCTGCCCCATTTTTTCCTCAATGTTCAATGTCTGAACGATCTGCTTTAAAAATGCTTCATCCGGTGTCAGGCCGTCCAGACGCAGGGGCAGGATGATGTTTTCATAGACATTTAACACCGGCACCAGGTTGAACTGCTGGAATACAAACCCGATATTGCGTCTCCGGAAAATGGTCTTTTCATCCCTCTTCATCGTTTTCAGGCTCTGCCTGCGGATCAGTACGTCCCCTTTTGTAGGCGTATCCAGGCCGCCCAGCATGTTTAAAAGCGTGCTCTTTCCCGAGCCGGAGCTGCCTACCAGCGCCACAAATTCCCCTTCCTCAATGGAAATGTCCACGCCGTCCAAGGCCCGGACCTCATAGTCTCCGTTCACAAAATATTTTTTCAGTCCCTCTGTTCTTACGATCTCCATCGCTTAAAATCCCTCCTGTCTGCAGTCATCCGTGTAAGAGGCTCCCTTTCCTTCGCTGGATGCACTATGGTCCGCGGCCGATTAAGAACTCAACCGTTTCTGGTTCCTGTTCCTTCCTGGGATTACTCTGTACACTGCTTTTAGTATAAAAGGGAAATCTAACAAATTACTAACAAATCAAAAATTTCTTTACATATAAAAAAGAGCGCTAAGCACTCTTTTTTATCGCACTGATTGCTTATATTACAGTATATTTTTCAAGCTCCACAGGCTATTCTACAGCTGTATTCCACACAAGGATTGTATTCCCTGGAAATATTTTAGGCAGAATATCTTTCCAGATAGATCTCCACGCAGGTTCCATCCTTCTGCCGTTTCAGCTTTACAAATCCGTTGTGAAGAAGGACGATCTCTCTTGTCAGGTAGAGCCCCAGTCCAAAGCCTTCTGTTTTCTTTGCGTTGCTTCCTCTGTAAAAGCGCTGGAAGACCTTTGACTCGTCCCCCTCTTCAATCCCGATCCCATGGTCGCTGACCCAGATCCGCACGAATATTTCATTCTGCCGGGCGCCCAGCAGGATCTCATTTTCTTCGGTCTGTTCCGCGCAGGAGGGCATTACATCTTTTTCGCTCTGATCCGTATGGAATGCGATCTCATTCTTTTCCCCGGTCCGGCTTCCTGCTTCCTGGAAGTTCTCCCCGGCATTCCCGGCTGCCCTGTCCGCCGCCGGAAGGGAGTACTTTACCGCATTGTCCAGCAGGTTGAAGACAGCCTCCCCCAGCCAGTCCGCGTCATGGGGGTGGAGCAGCTTTTCCGGAAAATCAGTGCGGATCCGAAGGCCCTGCTCCTGAGCCTTTCTCCGTACCTGGTCCGCCGCTTCCTCAAGGGTCAGCAAAAGATCGGTGTCATCGCGGCGGATGCGGATGATCCGGTGCTCCAACCTGGACATCCGGATAAAGCTCTCCGCAAGGAAATGGATCTTCTTTTCTGAAAGCGACGCCGCTTTCAGATAGCTTTCCCGTTCGGTCCCGCTCAGATCCGGATCCTGTAAAAAGTCCAGATAGGTCTCGATATTGGTAAGCGGCGTCCGCATCTGGTGCGCGATCTCCGTGATGAGATTTTTGATGGAATCCCGGTCCTGTTCCAGACGCGCATGATATCCCTTCGTCATGCGCCGCAGGCGGGAGAGCTGATGCTGTATCTTGGAGGAAAGCGTTTCCCGGCAGGGCACATACTCCGGAAACTCCCTGCCGTCCAGAACGCATTCCAGCATGGAAGAGATCTCCGCCAGCTCCCTTTCCCTGTATTTTCCCTGTCCGTACCAGACGGCGCCGGTACTTAAAGCTACCAGCGCCGCCGTGATCATACACCATACTGCCATTTTTTATTTCCGTCCTTTTTCTTCATTCTTTCCCGCCTGTACGGTTGCAGGTGGAATTTTTTCATAATTACGGCCTGTTCCTAATAGCGGCATCTGCCATTCTGAATCGCTGATACTCACCTGTTTTATTCCCCAAAGACATATCCCTGTCCGAATACATTTTTGATATACACCGGATTCGCGGCATCCGGCTCGATCTTCCTGCGCAGGCGGGTGACCGTCATGCTGACCGTGTTTTCTCCTACGAACGTGCCGTCCACATCCCACACCTGCTCCAGGATCTGATTTTTGGTGAGGAGCTGTCCCTTGTTCCTGGCCAGATATTCCAGCAGGCGGTATTCCTTCATCGTCAGCGGAATCTCTTCTCCGCCTCGGGTGACCCGCTTGCGGGCAAATTCGATTGCAAGCCCCCGATACAGAAACGCCTCTTTTTTCTCTCCGCACCGGAACAAAACGGCCTGGATCCGTTTGGTCAGAACACGCATGGGAAATGGTTTCACCACGTAGTCGTCTGCTCCTGCGGTGAACGCTCCCAGCATGTCCTCCTCTTCGTCCTGCCCGGTCAGGAAGATAGCCGGAATATCCTGATATCTGCGCATGTCCCGGCAGAAGCTGATCCCGTCGCCGTCGGGCAAATTGATGTCGATCAGCAGCAGGTCCGGATTTTTTTCCAGCAAATGCCTGCCCTCCCTGCAGTTCACGGCGGACAAAGTCTGGTAGCCCTCCTTTCGGAGAGCGATAGCCAGCGCCTGCGCAAGCAGTTCATCGTCTTCGATAATGCCGATTGTTTCCATCTCTTTTGTTTCCTTTCTTCTGGAGCCTTGAACCGTACAGTTGGGACCTTTTTCATATAGTATTCTTCCGCATCTGCTTTTTCATTTCCCAGATATCGTATTTCCGAAAAGGCTCATCCATTTCCTTCTGATTCCATTATAGCCCTGCGTTTTTATCCTGTAAAGGTTTAATTTCATATGCAAGGCGGAGGAATAAGGCGTAGCGGTGGCTACGTCGATTGAATAGAATAAGAAGTCCTGCAATATAAAACGCAGTCATATAGGCCGAAGGCTTCAATCAGACCATACCCAGGAATTTGCCGCCGAAAAAGCATCATCGGAAATGCATAATGAAGAATGTCAATTTTAACCTAATCATTTGTCAAAAAGTCATCTAAAAACTTATTTCTGACAGTGATATGATAATACACGTAGCAAGGAAACAAACAACATCAACCAAAAAGGAGAGAATGATTATGTATATGAATATGAATATGACAGCAGAACAGATCAATTATATGTTTGAGGCAAACGCAAATATCGGAAACGCGATCATCCGCGCATTCAAGAAATATTGGGCAGAGAACGCGGAGATAATCTGCGCGGGACTGGCAGCAATGAGCGGACAGTATTATGTACCGTCTTCGAGGAAATAATCTCATGGACGGCAATGGCAAGGAGTACAGAAAGCCTGCCGCCGGCAGCCTTTCCGCATACGATGATATCAAAAAGAGACAGCAGGGACACGAAAAATGATCTTCGGTTCCTGCTGTTTTTTTGAGTTCTGTGACCGGAAACTGTCTGGAAATCACTTGCGCGGATCGCACAGGTTATTTTCAGACAGTTCTTTATCACTTCATTTGCCTTTTCCAAGTCAGCATAGCTCGAATACTTCCGGATCCTCCCTGGTACACGGCTTCCAGACCTGCTTCCCTGCGCCGTTTGGATCGCCGGTCTTCATGAAGTCCGTCCAGTAATCCAGCATCCGGGAGCTCAGCTCCCGGTCCCGTTCCTCCCACGGACGCCAGCAGCGGTCCAGTGTGCCGAACATGTACCACAGCTCACTGGAATGCCATGCTCCGAAATCGTCTCCCGGAAGGTTTCGGGTAAAGTAATACACATAAGCCGGGTTTCTCCCCAGCTCCTCCAGCTTCTGGCTGAAAGCGATGCAGCCCTGGTACAGTGCGGAAAATTCCCCCTTCTCCTTCATTTCCGGTGTGACCAGGATATCATCCCTGGTGGTCCCCAGCAGATAGGGAATGTCCTTGATCTTCCCCGCGTCCATCAGCTCGTAATACTCTCCATCCAGCACATACCAGTCCAGGGTAGGCGCAAGGAACAGGCCCTTTGCGATGGGCATTGCCTTTTCCATCAGTTTTCCCGTTGCCGACCGGATTTCCTCCGTTGTCTTTGCGCGCAGCTCTTCCAGGCTGTCAGCGTGCAGGATTTCAGCAAAGAGCTCTCCGTACTGCTCCTGTTCTTTCAGCGGAATGTCCCGGTGCAGTCCGCCGCCGTAGGAACCGCCGCTCTGCAGGATGGCTTTTGCGATCATGCCGCCGGTCAGCTCCGTGGAGACAAGGGTCTGTACGCTCATGGCTCCCGCGCTCTGACCAAAGATCGTGATATTGCCGCGGTCGCCGCCGAATGCTCCGATATTTTCGTAGACCCATTTCAGTGCGGCGATCTGATCGAGAATGCCGTAATTTCCGGAGATGCCGCGTTCATTTTCAGCGCTCAGCCAGGGATGCGCAAAGAATCCGAAGATGTTGCAGCGGTATTCCACGCTGACCAGGATCACGCCCCGGTCGCAGTATGCCTTTCCGTCAAATTCCAGCTCGCTGGAAAAGCCGCCCAGGAATGCGCCGCCGTGGATCCAGAACGCAACCGGAAGCTTTTTCTGCCTGGGACGCTCTGCCGTTTCCGGGGAGTCCGCTTCATTTTTATGAATTCCTGATATGGTTCCTTCCACATGCTTTCGTCCGGATTTTGGCACCCAAATCTGCAGATACAGGCAGTCCTCATCGTCGGGCCGGGCGAAATCCGGATTGCTGTAAAAATCCTGATCATAAGGCGGAGCCAGATGATCCTCCTGGACACAGCGATTTTTAAAATCCACGGCCCGGTAAATGCCGTCCCAGGCATCCGGCTCCTGGGGCGCCCGCCAGCGCAGGTCTCCCACTGGCGGCTTTGCGTAAGGCACGCCCCGGTATTCAATATAGCTGCCCTTGTCAACACCTTCCATTTTTCCGTACTTTGTTTCTATAATCATGCTTCTCCTCCTTTGTCTCTGAGCCGGTAAAATTGACACTGTTCCAAAAAGCCGGCTTCGCCTGCTCTCCAGGTTGAAAAAAGCCAGCCATCTTTTCCTTTTATATTATACTGCCAAAATGCCTGATTCTCTACATTCCTTATCCAAAGCAGGCTTAAAAGTTGTTCTATCCGGTTGAACTATAAAAAAGAGTGTAAAAATGAAATATTGATTTTTACACCCTTTTCATTGTCAATTATTCGTTGATATACTTGCCAAAATTCTTAATCCGGTCCATCTGCTTGTCCAGCAGCTCTTTATTTGCCATGATCTTCGGTCCGCAGATCGCGCCGAAGCCCTGGATCTCTGTGGTGTGCTCCCGAAGCCCCGCAAAGATTCCTCTTGCCCGTGCCTGCTGCGCCTCGGAAAATTCTACATGGAGCTTGTCTCCGTCAATGGAAATCTTGCCTTCGATGCCGCAGATCGGACATTCTACGGTCGTCGTTCCGTTGACTGTCAGCAGGTTCTGGTGGCAAACCTGACAGGTGCCGTTACCTTTCGGTCCGTAGAATTACCCAGTTGATGGCGGGCACGTCATGACAGCAGGAGAAGCGGTCCACCAGGTTCTTGAACTTGCCTACCGGCTGCAGTACGTATACCGAAGCCGTTACAATGACCGCGTCCGCCTTCCTGATCTCTTCCTCTACCATCTGGAAGTCATCCTTGATCACACAGTTGTTGTCCTTATCAGCATATGTGAAATATGCCTTTTATTTTTCTTTTTTCCTGGCGGCAAGTATCCTGACAGCAATCTCCTTATCCGTTTCCTTCGGATAGTCCCGGATATATGTGAGAATCTCTTCGATATATTCCGGCTCCAGTCCCGAAGACACCGATATCTGATCCTGCTTCATAGACTTCGACATATTCCGGACAATCTTCACCTCTCCTTTCATCTCGCCTTTTGTTTCTCCTCTTGCCTCACCTCTTGCTTCTCCTCTTGCCTCCCCACGGCGTTCAATCATCCGCTCTCGTTCATAGACCTTCATATACTTTAAAGACACCTCCTCATCTTGCCGGACTGTCTCCACCATGCGGTGAATATCTTTCAGCAATCCGCTTTTTGCATTGCCCTCGCAGGAGTCTTCCATATAGCAGAGAAGCTGACGCGCTTCCTCCGATAATTCCCCAACCTTTCCCTTTGTGTAAAAGAAACAGGTCGCCGCGCCGTCGTCATAGTCCATATCCGGCTCCTCCTCACACTTGCTCCTTATTGTGTAAAGAACCCTGTCCTTCCCAAAAGGATCATAGGGCATGATCATCAACACGATCACCTGCTTTAGCTTGGAGTAATCATCCCCTGATTTCAGGCTCCGCCCGTCAATCTTGGAATGGTAAAATCGGACCCGCCTGGGCAATGCATGCTTTAGTTCGCTGTCGTCATTTTTGTCCGGCTCCACATCGTAGATGGTTCCTGTCTCTCCGTCCTCTTCGATAAAGACATCAAGCCGTGTACCGTGCTTGTCGGTATCCGAGCCGTAATAAACCTTCTGCGGAACGATATGCACCCTGTCCATCTCCACATGGAGCAGGATCTTCAAAATCTTCCTGCAGAACTCTTCTCCGATGTCCGGATAGGAAAGTACGCTTCCGAACAAAAAATCGTCCAATAAGTTTAATTCTTCCAGTTTTCTTTTCATTTGTTCTCCTTTCAATTGTATGACATTGGAGAGAAAATGCAAGTGCTTTCTGACACAAATCCGTAGAATTTATCAAAGAGCTATTCTGTGATATGGTCTGCTCTGCATTACGGCAGCCGGCATTTCTTCCAATGTGATACGGAATACCTGGTACAGCATTGCGTATATAATGGTAAATAATGCGCCTGATATTTTTGTCAGGACAAGGCGGAGGAAAGAGGCGATGCGGTGGCATCGTTGATTGACGACAACGCAGTGCTGGCAGAAATAGCAGGTGCAGTATTCACCATTAATTACGCAATGCTGTACTAGAAACTGCGCCCGAATAACCTGTACATATAAATGTTGAGATCAGACCTGTGTACATTTTATACGGTCAATTCCTTCTTTAATTGTGATGTCCATACTGGGAACTCAATTGATAAAATCAAGAATTGTATCAATGAATAAATGAAGATATAAAGACATTGTTTTCCCTGATATGTAAGAGCATTATAGCAATGGATCATGAAATGTGTCAAGAATAAAATAGTTGAAGCCGAAAGTACAAACAGCAAACAGCCCAACGGTGAATAAAAGCGCGCCCAGCGCCCTGTTTTCCACCGAGAGGAATACCGTCCCGCCGATCGCGATGCTGACCCCGGAAATGCCTGATTCTCTGCATTCCTTATCCAAAGCAGGTTTAAAAGTTGTTCTATCCGGTTGAACTATAAAAAAGAGTGTAAAAATGAAATATTGATTTTTACACCCTTTTCATTGTCAATTATCGGGAGTTCGACACTTCCCATTACCCAAAAACTTCTTAAAGCCTTATTTTAGGCTTATTTTTTTGTCAAATTTTCCCTATTTTTATGTTGTATGTGCTG
>NZ_JBQIKP010000064.1:0-20940 GCF_056796775.1 Schaedlerella sp. | reverse complement strand
TTTCTTGGTCTGGCATTATAACCACCTCATTCATATGGCTATATTAACATTACTACATGACAGATGTCAAGAGAAAAGCAATAACTCAGAATTTTTATCTACACCCTCCAGTGAAAGAACCAGTTGATAATTTTGAGGAAAACGAGTATAATCTTTATGTAAAATAAAAGTATTAGTTCGCATAATTTTTATTTTACAACAGGAGCCAGATTTTACAAGTATCTGGCTCTATTTTTTATATGTAGATAAAGAAAATTTTTTATTAAAAATAGGACTGAAGCACTATATTAGTACAACAGCCCCCTCTGTATCTTTAAATCCGGCACTGCCATTCAGCATGTTTGCCAGTTCATCCGTGATACTGAAAACACTAGTTCACCCCGCTCCAAATCAGCGAGGCTTTTTGTCTTAATGCATCATATTCTTTATCCGAAAGTTCATCCAATGCGTCCAAATCCCGAACCTGCAGATAATAAATCTCCCGCCGTTCCGGTTCATGAACCCCTCCGGCAAATGCGGCGCTGTCATCATAGATCTCACCATAATTAGAAGCGCTCTCACTATGTACGAATAAATCTCCCGGAAGCATCAAATCCCACAAGGTTTTCGTATATCGGTAATAGATAACTCTTACCTTTTCCCCGTTTCGTCGGATTGTTCTTCCCTTGGACCATGAGCCTGCATTATTCATTCCACGGTACGTAAGCCATACCAGGTTCATCACATCAAGCTTTCCGGATAGGACAGACTTTGATTCCTGAAAATCCAGGCCATCGATGTTCATCAGATCAATCCATCCATATTCATCATTGACCGTAAATACGGATGGAACCGTTTCTATAAACATACGATTTGCATCAAATGGAACAGGGATGCTGTAACGCCTTACGAACAAAATACCTGCGAACAATATGACGAATACCGCCGATATACTTTTTCTTTTTTGTATGCCAGCTTTCAGATCCTTTACCAGATCCATGTCCTTCTTTTTTTCCACGTCATCATATCTGTCTGACGAACGCAGATATTCATAAACTGTACAGCAATTCTTGCAGTCCGCAAGATGCCTTTTGATATCCTCGCTTGTTTCTTCACTGGTCAATCCATCTATATAATTTGGCATTAATTCTTTTACAACACTGCATGTCATCTCAACCCCTCCATATCTCTTCTTTTTTAAAGGATGCCGCTCCACACCTGTATAGCATGTTTTTTTTGTGCGTCAAACTCTCCGTCTGAAAGTCTGTCCAGTTTTTCGATACCGCCTTTCGGAAGATAATAGATTTCCCGCATTTGCTTCTCATAATTCAGGCTGTTATTACTATCCGCATACATGTCTCCCTCTGAAATCATCCTTCTGGAACGGCGGCTGTCTCCAAATATCAAATTCCACAGTCTTTTTGTATAACAGTAATATGTCACCCTTACAGGTTCTCCGCTTCGATTGATGGTTCTGGTATACGTCTGCATCTCATCACATGTAATTTCTTCTGTAAGGATAAGCTGTATTCGATCCGTCACCGCAGAGTCCTCTTCCAGTACCTTCTTCGTCTGATTGAAATCTAAATCGTCTAAATTGATCCATTGTGTCAGGCCGTTCTCGGTGATCGGCGCAGCCTTGAATATTTCTGTCCTCATAACCTCCGGATCAAAAGACACCGGAATCTTATAGTTATACATAAAAAACATAAGTCCAATCATTATTACACATGTCAAAACAATTGCAGCCGCATATCCCTCCCGCATTCTCAATTTTATTTTTTTCAAAAAATGAATATTTTCATCTCCTGAAAGAACTTCCCGCGGGATAGGCGTCAGCATTTGTTCATAAACAGTACGGCAATCCGAGCAGCCCGACAAATGATTCTCTATTTCATCATTGACTTCTTCACAGGTAAGGCCATCAATATAAGTTGGCAGCAGATCCTTTACAACATAGCATTTCATTTTAATCCCTCCATTTTCTCTATCATTTTTTGCTTTGCCCTATAGAATGCAACCCTCACCCAGTTCTCACTTTTTCCAAGCACTTCTCCGATTTCACCATATGTAAATTCACCTGTCAGACGCATATGAACCACCTCGCGCATTGGTTCCGGAAGAGCATGGATTGCCTTATACAGATCCTTTTTTTCCATATGCAGCAGCACTTGTCCTTCTGGTGATTCATCACCTGGTATCTCTTCCGTAAGCTCCACAGATTTTTGCTTAGAATGTTTGCCCAGCCATTGATACCAAACATGCCTGCCAATCTGAATAAGCCACACTGACAGTTTACAGCTCCCATCATAATTGCCGCTGGTCTGCATTGCGCGGAAAAATGTTTCTTGTGTTAATTCTTCCGCCAAATCCCTGTCATGGCATAGTCCGAAAAGATATCTGTATACATCTTTTGCATACTGCATATATGCTTTTTCAATATCTTCCAAAACAGCCACCCCCCTATGCCTTTTGATCCAATTCATATGCCTTTGCCTTATATATCCAAAAAAATGAGATTTCGTTACAAAAAAAATTCGATTAGATAAAAAAAATCAATCAAAAGCATCAGTTATCAGGTAACTGATATCAAACTAAAACCTGCCGATGACAAACCAAAATGGGGGCTATCTATTTCCGACAGCCCCCGTCAAAGAATCCTGCTCTGAATCTGTTTTTCTCCCCCGCTTAAAGCTCCTTCTTCTGAAAAATACGCACCGTCAGCAGAAATGACAGGAAGAATGCGAGCAGTGCGCACACCAAGATAGCCGCCCCTGCCGTCATGATCTGAAAGGCAGTCATGTGGGGGCCGAACCAGCGGTTCATCAGTGAACTGGCTCCCATAATCACCCCAATGCCGCCAAGCAGGCTGACCCCGATGAGCATCTCGCTGCGTTCCTCTCCTCCGAGATAAAACAGCGGGAAAAAGATGGCTCCCATAAACAGGCTGAGCCCGATCCCCACAACATACACCATAAAAATGTCCGTGTCTTTGTCAAAAGGGAATCCATAAAACAGGATGGACAGTGCCGCCGCGGTTCCCGCAAGCAGCATTCCTATGCAAAGCCAGGCCATTTGACTTAGAAAATAGCTTTTCACAATATCCGTACGCCTGATCGGAGCCGTCAGCTTGTATTTACTCCACTTTGACACGCTTTCCCTGCGCAGGCTTGCCGCAGCTATGACAGAAAATCCCGTCATGCACAGCAGCATATAGCCGATAATAAAAATCTGCGCATCGTGATCTATCCCAACGACAAAAATCCCAAGCACCAGCATCATGGCCGAAAACAGCTTCGCATTGGACAGCACCGCATAAACATTATTTTTCAGAAGTCCCTTCATATCCGTTCCCCCTTTACCAAAAGCAGCATGATCTCATCCAGCGAAGCATGGTCTAAAACTGTGTCCCTGTACTTTTTTTCCGCTTCTTTGCCGTCTGACACTAGCACGTCAATCTGAAAATCCCGTTTCCGATAGGCTATGATATCCCCCCGGTCCAGCGCGTCAAACTGGCTCTCCTTACAGCGCATGACCGCGTAATGATAGGCCAGGTCATTTTTGGAAGCGGTCAGGAGCACGTTTCCCTCATGGATAAAGGTAATGTAATCCGCAATCTTCTCCAGGTCGCTCGTAATGTGGGAGGACAGCAGGATGGAATGATCCTCTTCCTGCACAAAATCCAGAAATACGTCCAGGATCTCATCCCGCATAACAGGATCCAAACCGCCGGTGGGTTCATCCAGGATCAAAAGCTTCGGGTGATGTGAAAGCGCCGCAAAAAGCGCCAGCTTCATCGTCATCCCTCTGGAATAGGTCCTAATCTTCTGTCCGGCAGGAAGGTGAAAATCCTGCAGATATTTTTGAAACATTGCAGGGTCCCACGCCTGATACAGTCCGCCCATGATCTCCGACAACTGCGCCGCCGTCAGGTATCCGGGAAAATTATCTCCGTCATAGACCACACCGATCTTTTCCCTTATGGCCGTGTCCTGATCCCCCATCTCCTGTCCAAACAGCCGGATCGTTCCGCCGTCCCTGGAGGACGTATTCAGGATGCAGCCGATGGCGGTCGTCTTTCCCGCACCGTTTTGTCCGACCAGTCCCATAACCGCGCCGTAAGGCAGAGAAAATGATACCCTGTCCAGTACAAAACCGTCTTTCGGAAATCTTTTCGATACCTGATCCAGTTCTAAAATATAGTCCATATCAATCATCCTCCTCGTAGAATAATGCCAGAAGCTCCGTCAGCTTTTCCAGGGAAATGCCGCTCATCCGGCCAATCTCTGCGGCGGCCTGTAAGTGCTCCTCCGCGATCCGCTGCTGCTCCTCCTGGTAAAATTCCTTGTTCTGTGCCGATACAAAACTTCCCCGGCCGACAGTGGTTTCGATAAATCCATCCCTCTGCAGATCCTCATACGCTTTCTGAACCGTGATCACGCTGACATGGATCGACTTCGCCAGAGCCCGCATGGAAGGGATCGCGTCCCCGGCCTGCAGCTCTCCGCTCATGATCATGGCTTTGATCTGGGATGTAATCTGTTCATAGATCGGCTTATTGGCATTATTGCTGATAATGATCTCCATGCTCCACCGCCTTTTCTTTTTTATATGTAAAGTGTACTTATTGTACAAGTACATTATATCATCCTGAATCTTTTTGTCAACCACTTGCTTCTGTATTTCATATCTGATAAAATATTTATCGAAAAACCATATTTCCGGATGCACCGTGGTTTTCCTGCCTGTCCATCCATTCATCAATAACATGCCGGCGCAATCCTGCGTCCGCTGAAAAAGTTTCTGAAAATACAAAAAAAGCTTCCGAAAATACAAATGAGGTGTATGATGCATATAACAACAATATTTATCTGGTTTATTTTATACAGTATTCTGGGATGGATCTATGAAACGATCTTCTGCAGTGTAAAGACTCTGAAATGGGACAATCGGGGCATGCTCATCGGGCCCTACTGCCCGATCTACGGCGTAGGCGCGGTGCTGGATGTGCTTGTCTGCGACGGGCTCCCCAATTACGGCGCGGTATTTCTGACCTGTATGCTCGGCTCCGCGGTGCTGGAATATACCACCTCGTATACTACGGAAAAGCTGTTTCACGCAGTATGGTGGGATTACAGCGATCTCCCCCTGAACATCAAGGGCCGGATCTGTCTGCCCTGTTCCCTGGGCTTCGGCGCGGCCGGATTGATCGTGCTGTACGGCATCCACCCTTATATGGCGCGTGTCACCGATGCTCTTCCACTTTCCTGGCAGGAGCCTGCCGCATTGGTTCTGATGGCGGTTTTCTCCGCAGACTGCGCGCTGACGGCAGACTCCCTGATTGCGCTGAACGTCAAGCTGGAGACCACCATGAAGGCCATCGACTCGCAGATTTCGGAGCGGTACGATGCATGGATTGAGAACACAAGACAGAATCTTTCCGAAGGGCTGGAAACCCTGAAAGAAAAAATTTCCCTGGAAGAATTTCGCGAACGCAGGATGATGGAGGAATTAAAGCATACGCTTTCCACCATGAACTGGAACCAGACCCGGGCGCTCCGCTCCTCCGTATCCTTCCGCCATGCGCGGTACCGCGAACTGGGAAGCAGGATGAAGCATGCGCTCTCATTCCGCAGGAAAGAGACAGAAAGGCAGGATCTGAAATGAGATTGACGAAAAAAGAACTCTCCGAGATCAGAAAACATCTTCGTGGGCTGAATCTGACGAAGGAGGCCCAGCTTATGAAGCGTTTTATCCAGCATGGGCGCATTTCCACCTATGAACATGTACTCAGCGTAACCCGGTTCAGCTTTTATCTGAACCGCCGCCTGCACCTCGGCGCGTCGGATTCCGAACTGGTGCGGGGCGCGTTTCTCCATGACTTTTATTTGTACGACTGGCACATAAGCGATTCCCACGAGCGGCTCCACGGATTCCATCATCCGTCAGTCGCCCTGAAAAATGCCATGCGGCTGTATACGCTCTCTCCGGTGGAGCAGAATATCATCCAAAGCCACATGTGGCCCCTGACGCTGTTTTCGCTTCCGAGGTGCAGGGCCGCGGTGATCGTCTGCCTTGCAGATAAGATCTGCTCCACTTATGAGACGCTTGTACGAAGCAATCCTTTTCCTTGCTGAATTGCAGAATATCATCTTATAGATATCCAGAAAAAGATGCAGCGCAGTTAAGGATTATTTGACGTAATTACTTTTTTGTTTTATTTGCTCTGTTTCCTCAATCAACAATTCAACCTCATTTTTTTCTATTCTTTTTCGGTTCTCGTCATAAAGCTCATATTGTTCATAGGCGTGTGCCTTTGCCTGTTTTGCGGAAATATGCCCGGCTCCAGATAACACTTCCCGTCCTGTCATATTCAGGAAATTATTGAGGTAAGTTTCCCAGTCTTTCATATACATGGGGTTATGCCTTCGTGCCTGGTCTTCCGCAAAGTCCAGGTACATCGTTACCACCCTGTTTAATTCCTGCATTTCATCCTCATTTAGATAGTTCTTGGCGATATCCACATCTTTTTTGCGGACTTTTGCGCCCTCAAAAGCAGTCAGCCCCATATTGTCTTTCATGGCGTCTGCCCTCTGCATAATGACTTCTGCTGCGGTATGCCCATGCACTCCGTAATGTATTTTATTCTGGACAGTTTTAAAGAATAATTCTGCGTCTTTATCATTGCTGGAATAATCAACGGATGTTTTGTATATGTCACAGATTTTCTGGTAGAAACGCTTTTCCGACGCCCTAATTTCGCGGATGCGCTCTAACAATTCATCAAAATAATCTTCGCCAAAGGGTTTTGGGTTTTTCAGGCGTTCGTCATTCATGGAAAACCCCTTACGGGAATATTCTTCTAAGATGGCAGAAGCCCAGTTCCGAAAATGCATCCCCACATTGGAACGGACACGGTAACCGATGGCAAGAATCATTTTAAAATTATAATGCTTTTTCTTCCGTTTAACCTGCCTTTTTCCCTCTGTTTGAACTTGTAAGAAATCCTTACAAGTTGAAGGTTCATCCAGTTCACCATCAGCATAAATATTGCGGATATGCATGGTGATGTTTTGGGGAGTCGTGTTATAGAGTCTGGCAATGGCTGACTGATTCATCCAGATGTCGCCATTCTGGAAAAACACGTCAATTTTGGTATCGCCTTTTTCCGTCTGGTAGATAAGGATATTTCCCAATCTGGTCTTTTCAAAAAAGTTCATTCTTATACCTTCTTCGTACAAGTCACTGCCATGGCTCCTGCCCCGATATGACAGGCAATGCTCAGGGAAAGCGGGTTCTCCATGATCTCATACTCCGGAAAATGGCTGTGGATCTCTTCCTTCCACTCTGCCGCCTCTTCCTTCCCGCAGGTATACGCCATACCCAAAATCAATTGAGATTCCTTCCCCGCAAACCGTTCCTTGATGTCCTTCTCAATTGCCTGCAGCATGGTCCGCTTTGCCGCCTTCCAGCCCCGCACCTTTGCAAAGGCATCCAGCTTTTCTCCCTGGATCTGCAGCACCGGCTTTAAGTTCAGCACGGTTCCCAGAGCTGCGGCCGCGGGGGTGATCCTGCCGCCTTTTTTCAGATATTTCAATGTATCCACAGTGATGTAGATGGTGGATTCGAATTTTTCTCTTTCTAAGATCTCTTTGATCTCTGCCGCTGACTTTCCTGCGTCGCGCAGCTCCATGGCGTCTATGACGGACCGCTCCTGGGTCACGGAAATCCTCTGGTTATTCACCACCTGCACCCGCCCGTTGTAGTCCTCTGCCAGTGAAACGGCCGTCTCGCAGGAACTGCTCAGGCCGCTGGACATAGGGATATGCACCAGCTCGTCGTATTCTTCCAGAGCCCTGTCCCACAGATCCATGACATCCCCCGGCGACGGCTGGGACGTGGAAATATCCGCATCCTCCCCAAGCCGTTTGTAAAATTCCTCCTGGGTCAGGGTAATGTCTTCCAGAAAGAGTTCCCCATTGATATAGAACGGCATCGGAAGGACATAGATCCCCATCTCCTTTCCCTTTGCCTGTGTAATCCCGCTGTTGCTGTCTGTTATAATCGCTATCCTGCTCATTTTATCATCTCTTGCTCCTTTGATATTCCTGCAGTCCCAAAAATGTTCCGCCGGCCTATTTTCCGAACTGTTCCCGGCGACTGCATCAATTCTTAAAACTATGGATCGGCGCCGGAATCCGTCCTTTCCGGCTGATGAATGTGTCGCATCCAAATTCATTCACCGGAATAATGGGCGCATAGCCCAGAAGCCCTCCAAATTCCGCCGTCTCGCCCACATCTTTTCCGATCACCGGGATCAGCCTTACCGCCGTGGTCTTCTGGTTCACCATGCCGATGGCCATTTCGTCCGCAATGATCCCGGCAATGGTGCTGGCCTTCGTCTTGCCCGGAATGGCGATCATATCCAGGCCTACAGAACAGACGCAGGTCATGGCTTCCAACTTCTCCAGCGTCAGGGAACCGACGTTCACAGCATCAATCATTCCCTGATCCTCGCTCACCGGGATAAATGCGCCGCTTAAGCCCCCCACATAGGAGGAGGCCATCACACCGCCCTTTTTCACCTGGTCATTGAGCATAGCCAGGGCTGCCGTGGTCCCCGGCGCGCCGACCCTCTCCAGGCCGATCTCTTCCAGGATCTCCGCCACGCTGTCCCCAATGGCCGGAGTGGGCGCCAGGGACAGATCCACGATTCCGAAGGGAATCCCCATCCGCTTCGATGCTTCTCCTGCCACAAGCTGGCCTACCCGGGTCACCTTGAAAGCAGTCTTCTTAATGGTCTCGCAGAGTTCCTCGAACCCCTTGCCCCTCACCTTTTCCAATGCCTTCTTCACGACGCCCGGGCCGCTGACTCCCACGTTGATGACCGCGTCCGCCTCCGTCACACCCAGAAATGCCCCTGCCATAAACGGATTGTCGTCCGGCGCGTTGCAGAATACCACCAGCTTCGCGCAGCCCAGGGAATCCCGGTCCTTGGTGGCCTCGGCTGTGGCCTTTACGATCTCCCCGCAGAGTCGAACCGCATCCATATTGATCCCGGTCCTGGTGGAGCCTACATTGACGGAACTGCAGATCCGCTCCGTCTCCGCCAATGCCTGGGGTATCGACCGGATCAGGTATTCCTCGCTTTTCGTCATTCCCTTGGACACCAGTGCGGAATATCCGCCGATAAAGTTTACGCCTACGGTCTGCGCCGCCCGGTCCAGCGTCCGGGCGATGGTCACAAAATCCTCCGGGCATCTGCACGCCGCAGACCCCACCAGGGAAACGGGCGTAATGGAGATCCGCTTGTTGACGATCGGAATGCCGAACTCCTTTTCAATGTCCCGGCCTGTGCTGACCAGATCCTTCGCCACCCTGGTGATCTTCTCATAGATCTTTTCATTCAGCGCTTCCAGATCCGAGTCAATGCAGTCCAGCAGGCTGATCCCCAGCGTGATCGTACGCACGTCCAGGTTCTCATGCTCGATCATTTCATTTGTCTCTGAAACTTCATACATATTAATCATATCTGTTTTCCTCACCTTTTGCGGCTGATTCTGTCTGTCGCAGCATTCTTTGTTACAGCCTGTGCATTTTCTCAAAAATTTCTTCTCTCTGGCAGCGGATATTGACCCCGATCTCCTTGCCCAGCTTTTCCAGATCATCACAGATCTTTGTAAACTGGGTATCCTTCTCCGTCACATCCACAATCATCATCATATTAAAGTATCCCTGCACGATGGTCTGGGAAATGTCCAGAATGTTGATCCCATTTTCCGCAAGGTAGGTACATACCTTTGCGATGATCCCCACGGTATCCTTCCCCAGCACGGTTACGATGCATTTCTTCATGTCCTGTTCCTCCTGTAATATGTAACCAATTTGCGCAGCAAATTGATTGCCTTCTGAATGCAGCCACTTGCGCAGCAAGTGATTGTTTGCCGGCCATCCGGCCCTTTCAAAAAGAGTATATCTCCGATACCTCGTCCCGTTTCGCAACAGTCATATCCAGATCTTCCCCTTTATAAGCGTTATCGCCCAGCGTCACTTCCAGCTTCACGGTTTCATACGCCAGCTTCACATAATTATTTTCCTTGCTCAGATGCCCCAGGACGATGTGCTTCAAATTATCATGTAGTATATCACAAAGAAGCCGTCCTGACAATTCATTTGACAAATGTCCTTTCTCCCCCAGAATCCGCTGCTTCAGATAATAAGGGTAAGCCCCTACCTCCAGCATATGTATGTCATGGTTTGCCTCTAAGAGCACCGCATCCAGATTTTTCAGCTTGCCCACCACGTAATCCGTATACATCCCCAGATCCGTGGCCACGGCCGCCGCTTTTCCTGCGCACTCCATCCGGTAGCCGGTGGGCTCGTTGGCGTCATGGGAAATGGCGAAGGGGTCGATGGTGATATCCCCAAGGGAAAATTTCTCGTCGATCCGGATGGGATGAAACAGCCCCTCCGGCATCTTTCCCAGGCTGGAATAGCCTTTGATCCCCTCAATGGTTCCCGGCGACGCATAGATGGGAATCCCGTATTTCCTGCTGAATACGCCCAGGCCCTGGATATGGTCCGAATGCTCGTGGGTCACCAGGATTCCCGTCAGTTCCTCCCCTTTGATGTCCAGTTCCTTCAGACCCGCTTCGATGCGCTTTTTGCTGATCCCTGTATCCACCAGAAGATGGGTATGGTCGCTGCCGACGTAAATGCAGTTCCCGCTGCTCCCGCTGGCAATGCTGCACAATCTCATAATAATTCTCCTATCTGTTTCTTTGTATTTTCAAATGCACCGCTGTTGTCAATGACCGCCGTGCAGATTTTTCGAAATGCCGCTTCCGAAGGCTGGGAACGGATCATCCTCCGGGTCCGCTCCTCTGTATATCCCCGGGAGCGCGCCAGACGCAGGCAGCGAACCGATTCCTCCGCGTAGACATACCACATTTCCCCGCAGAGATCGCCGTAATCCACATCGGGAAACAGCGCCGACTCCAGCACATACAGTTCCTCGCCGTCCCTCTCTTTTTGGGAAATGTCCTGCTCCACCCACCGCCGCACTTCCGGGTGGACGATGGAATTTAAAAGGGCCAGTTTTTGGGGGCTGGAAAACACGGTTTCGGCCAGCTTTCCCCGGTCCAGCTCTCCGTCTGCCCCCAGGATGTCCCGACCGAATGCCTCCACGATCCGTTCATAGCAGGGCTGCCCCTTTTGCTGGAGACGCCTTGCCGCGTCGTCCAGCGGGGAGACCACCGCCCCGTACGCTTCCTGCAGAAATTGGAGGACTTCACTTTTCCCGGAACCAACCCCTCCGGTAATTCCCAGTATTTTCATCATTTTCCGCCTGCCTTACTTCGCCTCATACCAGTTCTTTCCGGTATGCATATCCACGATCAGCGGCACCTGCAGATCTGCCGCCTGCTCCATCTGCTCCTGCAGGATAGCTTTTACCTGCTCCAGTTCTTCCTCATATGCCTCGATGAGCAGTTCGTCATGCACCTGCAGAATCAATTTTGACTTCAAGCCTTTTTCCTTCAATTCCCGGGCTACCCCGATCATCGCAATCTTGATCACGTCCGCCGCCGTCCCCTGAATAGGCGCATTCATAGCCACCCGCTCCCCGAAGCTGCGCTGCATGAAGTTGCTGGATTTCAGCTCCGGCACCGGCCTGCGCCGCCCAAACAATGTCACCACATAGCCGTTTTTCTTGGCATGGGCCACCTGCTTGTCCAGAAACTGCTTGACTCCCGGATAGGTATCAAAGTAATTCTCGATATACTGGGCCGCTTCTTTTCTCGTAATACTCAGATCCTGGCTCAGCCCGAAGGAACTGATCCCGTACACGATCCCGAAGTTTACCGCCTTGGCATTGCGCCGCTGCAGGTCCGTCACTTCCTCAAAGGGCACGTGGAATACCTGGGACGCCGTGGTTCTGTGGATGTCCTGGGCCTCCCGGTATGCCTGGATGAGCTGGGCGTCCCCAGAGCAGTGGGCCAAAATCCGCAGCTCGATCTGGGAATAATCCGCGTCCACGAACACACAGCCCTCCTTCGGAACAAAGACCTTCCGGATCAGCCGTCCCAATTCCATCCGAATGGGAATGTTCTGGAGGTTCGGGTCCGTGCTGCTGAGACGCCCGGTCGCCGTGATGGTCTGGTGGAATTTTCCGTGAATCCTTCCGTCCGATCCGATAAAATTGGCCAGCCCGTCCGCATAAGTGGACTTCAGCTTCGCAAGCTGGCGGTACTCCAGAATCTTCGCCACCACCGGGTAATCCGGCGCCAGCTTTTCCAGTACATCCGCCGCCGTGGAAAATCCGGTCTTTGTCTTTTTGCCGCCTGTAAGCCCCATATGCTCAAACAGAACCACTCCGAGCTGCTTGGGCGAATTGATGTTAAAGGTCTCCCCCGCCAGCTCATAGATTTCCTTTTCCAGTTCCAGTATCCTTGCGCCCAACTGGTCTCCGTATACTTTCAGCGCCTCCCCTTCGATCTTCACCCCTGCCAGCTCCATCTCATAGAGGGTAAACAAAAGGGGCATCTCAATCTCCGTAAACAGGTCATACATGCCCGCCGCTTTTAACTTCTCTGTCAAAGGCTCCGCCGCCTTGTAAGCCGTATAAGCTTCGTAGCAGGCACGCATGGAGGCGTCTGCCTTTTCGTTGATGAGCAGGTGAAGCTGCTCTCTGGCCACGTCCTCGTATCCGTAATCATTTTTCAGAGGGTTCAGCAGATACGCCGCCACCGTGGCGTCAAAGCAATGCTCCCTGCGGGTGATGGGCAGCTCCGGCAGATATTTTTTCAGGTCAAACATCACGAACCGCTCCACCGCGTCCGCCACTTCGCACAGCTTTCCGAACAGGTATCCCATATCCATGTCCATATCGCAGGGTATGGAATAGATCTGCTCCTCCCCATAGCAGACGGCGATCCTGCCGTATCCCGACGCATGGGCAAACAGAGGCAGCACATTTCCCCCGTCCTCGGAAACCGCGATCCCCACCGCCGCCGACTTCTTTGCCTCCTCAAAAATTCGTTCCAGCAGGCCGGTATCCGTCACTTCCTGAAAATGATCCTCCACCGCATTGGTATCGGCCTCCACATCAAACCGGCTGAGCAGATTTTTGAACTGCAGCCGCTGGAAATAGTCGTGGGCTTCCTTTGTGTAAGGATTGCCGAACCTGGCCTGTTCCAGGTCAAAACCGATCTCTGCCCGGGTATCGATGGTAGCCAGCGTCTTGCTCATGCACGCCTGATCCCAGTACTCCTGCAGGTTCTTGCTGGCCCTGGGGGGCTTGATCTCCGCCGCATGGGCATAGGCATTTTCAATGGAGCCGTATTCCTGGATGATCTTGGTGGCGGTCTTTTCCCCCACCCCCGGCACCCCCGGGATATTATCCGAAACGTCTCCCATGAGCGCCTTCACGTCAATAAATTCCGTGGGAGTCACTCCGTAAGCTTCCTTCACATCCGCGGCATAGTAATCCGTCACCTCGGTTCTGCCCTGCTTTGTCCTGGGAATCCGGATCTTCACATGCTCCGTGGCAAGCTGCAGCGTATCCCGGTCCCCGGAAATAATTGACACCTCCATCCCCTTTTCCTCGCAGGTCCGGGAAATGGTCCCCAGCAGGTCGTCCGCCTCCAGCCCGGCCTGCTCCACGATCTCGATCTGCATAGCCTCCAGCACTTCCTTGATCACCGGAACCTGCTGCCGCAGTTCTTCCGCCATGGGCTTTCTCGTCCCTTTGTAGTCCGCGTACATCTCATGCCGAAAGGTTGGCGCGTGGACGTCAAAGGTGACCGTCAGATATTCCGGTTTTTCCTCGTCCAGGATCTTGAACAGGATATTCAAAAACCCGAAGATGGCGTTGGTGTGCAGCCCTTCCGAGTTGGTCAGGTCCGGCACCCCGTAAAATGCCCGGTTCAGAATACTGTGTCCGTCAATCAAAACAATTTTTTCGTTCATAGGAGCTTCTCCTTCTATAATAAATTTCACATCTTTTTCCAAATCATACAAGATAGTATACACTAAAAGAAATCTTTTTAAAAGGAGTTTTTTTCCCTCCCATTCCGTCTGCGGATATGTTATAGTAGGAAATGGCTGAAAGTGTAAAAAGTGAAAAGGAGAATCGGATATTATGAATCAGCAGAATACTGCACATTTGGACGGCATTATATTTGACGTGGACGGAACACTGTGGGATTCCACGGAGCAGGCCGCTCAGGTCTGGACCCGGGCCGTGCGGGAGCATACGGATCTGGATACCCGGGTGAGCGCAGACCGCCTGCGGGGCCTCTTCGGGAAGACCATGACGGAAATCTCCGGTGCGTTATTTCCCACCTTGTCAGAGGCCGAACAGGCGAAAGTCATGGAAGCCTGCTATGCTTACGAAAATGCATATCTGGAAGAACATCCCGGCGTACTCTATGAGGGCGTTGCGGAGACATTCCGCACATTGGCGGAGAGAACCAGCCTCTACATTGTCAGCAACTGCCAGTGCGGGTATATTGAACTGTTCCTGCGTGCCGCCGGACTGGAGGACTGTGTAAAGGACCATCTTTGCTATGGGGAAACGCTGGTCTCCAAAGGCCGGACCATCCGCCTGCTGATGGAGAGAAACCACCTGGAGCATGTGGTCTATGTGGGGGATACCCAGGGCGACGCAGATGCCTGCAGGGAAGCGGAAATCCCCTTCATCCTTGCAGAATACGGATTCGGCGACGTGCCCGATGCCAGGCAGCGGATTCAAAAGATTTCTGAATTGTGCGAGCTGCTGAGTGAAAAGAAAGGAAATGCTCATGAAAAATGAAGTACTGAAACAATTAGCAAACCGAAAATCAGTAAGGGTTTTTGAAGACCGGGAGATTCCCCGGGAGGACAAAGCAGCCATCATCACAGCCGCAGCCATGGCTCCCACTGCAGGCAACCAGCAGCTCTACACCATCCTGGATGTAACCGACCAGGAATTAAAGGATCGTCTGGCCGACCTCTGCGACCACCAGCCCTTTATAGCGAAAGCCAACCTGGTGCTGGCCTTTTGCGCAGACTGTAAAAAATGGTACGACGCCTTCGCTGCTGCCGGATGCAGCCCCCGCAGGCCGGGCGCCGGGGATCTTCTGCTGGCAGTCGATGATGCGCTGATCGCCGCGCAGAACGCGGTCACCGCAGCCGAAAGCCTTGGGATTGGCTCCTGCTACATCGGCGATGTTATGGAAAACTGCGAACAGATGCGTGACTTGCTGCAGCTTCCCAGGTATGTATTCCCTGCTGCCCTTCTGGTCTTCGGCTATCCCACCGAACAGCAGAAGTCCCGGAAAAAACCGCAGCGGATCGACGAAGCATATCTCGTCCATAAAAATACCTACCATACGATGTCTGATCAGGAGCTCTCTGACATGCTCTCCTTCCACGCCGGGGAGAAGGATTATGATGCATGGATCCAGGCATTTTGCGATCGGAAGTACAATTCTGATTTTTCAAAGGAAATGAGCCGGTCTGTAGGGATATATCTCCGGGATTTTCTTGACGGTGCGGAAGAATCGCGCGATGAATAATACCAGCGCCCCCTGTTGTTTCAGACTTGCAGGTCAAAAACTTTGATTTTGCATGAAGTTTTCGGCCTGCAAGTCTGAAGCTTTGATTTTGTACGGTATTTTCGATCTGAAAACCAGAAATGATTCCATGACGTTTTATGCCCGAATATCCAGCCCTCCCGCCGTGCCGAATTTCCCGGATACCATGGACGTGATGCTCTCGTCTGCAAAAATCTCATCCAAAACACCCGCAGGAATCTGATTTCCATATGTCCAGCCGGGCACCCTCGCTTTTACAGCTCCTGCGACCTTTCTTGAAACGCTTATTTCGAACTGTCCCAAAGTCCATGCCGCAGCCGCACGGTCGCTTTTCTTTAACGTTTTATAATATGCATTCTTTGCCTGCGCCATCTCTTCCCATTCGGCTTCATTGTCGCCGGACATGCCGTTATATTTGTAAAACGCATCTTTCACGCTGTCAAAAACACGCTGCTTCATTTCATCCGACACCTGGATGATCTTTCTTGCGTTTGGGTTGTTTGTGACGCACATTCCTTCAACACCATACGAATTTTTGTAATGTCCGGTAAGCAAATCCTCCAGCGTATTCCTGCCGCCGGCATTGGATCTTCTGGATCCCCCGCCGAAAAGCGGCATGTTCGCATGGATTCCGCGTCCGTGCATTCCTGAAAAAAGCCGCATGATTCCCTGATAGTGATTCCCTATATACATGATCAATCCCTCCTGTATCTATTCAAATCCAACCGGGTTCCAAACTCCATCCTCATCTCTCCTCTCATTTTTCATCATCACAGACAGGATGAACACCCTGCCGTTCACCTTAAAATCCATTGTCCCCTGGTACTTCCTTGCCGTACTTTTGATATTGGAAAGCCCGATCCCATGGGACTCCCTGTCCTCCTTGACGGTTTCCGGAAACTCATCCTGCCCTTTCTTTACCAGCCGTCCGTCGAAACTGTTCTCTATCTTTAAGATCAGAAGATTTCCTTTCTGCAAAGAACCCAGCCGAATGAAAGCGTCCGCCCCTGGTTCTTCCGCTTTTAGCCTTTTGCACGCCTCAATGGCGTTGTCCAAAGCATTTCCCAGGATAATGCCCACATCATAGCTCTGGATCTTAAGCCCCGGTGGGAACAGCAGCCCGTCCGCCTCCAGTTTCAGATCCGGAACTTCCCGCAGGGCTTCATAATATTTCATATTCAGCAGGGTATCCACAATCCCATTCCCTGTCCGAAAACGGACCTCCAGCTTCTCGAACGTCCGGTTCAGCTCCGCCAGATAGTCTTTCAGTTCCGCATGCTCTTTTACACCGTCCTCTGCCAAAAGCCGCTCCATCACTAAGACGGTATTTTTCATATCGTGCTTCATACTCCGGATGCCGGAATAGACACGCTCCATCTCTTCCATGTGTTCCTGCAGGCCCGCCACCTGTTTTTCCAGGATGATCCTGCTGCTCCTCTCCCGGTTCAGATAGATCATATCCTGAAACAGCTTCACCCCATACAGAATGGAGAGCAGTGACAAAAGCAGGATGGCGGGGATGACCGCCACCAATATCGGATATCTGTCATACAAAATTTGGGGGGCGCCGTCCTCCATTGCGACTATGATGATGCGCAGCAGCAGACAGAGCATCAGCCCCACAGCAGACGGAGTAAGGAGAAATAAAAGTTCTGTCCTGCGGATACCGTATTCTTTTTCACGGAAATCCCTCACAATCTTTCTCAGAAGCAGATACAAAGCCAGCGACATCATCAGGTATTGCAGAATCCATCCGCCGATCAGCCCGGCATTTACCGCGGCGGCAAAAGACCTTTTTGAAACAAATATGCCTTTCCCCGCGCACCAGTTCCAGAAGTCCAGCATCCCGTCCCCAAGCTCTCCGATCCATATAACCGCCATATAACGGCTGATATCCGAAACTGCCTGAAACGTTACCACAAGAAACGCCGTGATCAGGCAAAAGGCTTTATAAAAGCAAAAGGCAATAACCGTCAAAAAGCACAATGCCGCCGCCAGTCTCCAGGCTGCTGCCCTGTACTCCCATCTCTCCGGCTCTCCCACCCGGGACAATGCCAGTTTCAGCACCACATACGAAGCCGCAGCCGCCAGTCCATTCCACCGTTTGTCCCTGATCCTGCCCTTTAGAAAGCTTCCGTAAAAATACTGCAGGCAGCATCCCTGGGAGGTGTAAAGCAGTACCGGAAAAAGAATGCTTATGGCTTCAGACACTGGACACACCTCCGCTCTGCAGGTGCCACATATACGTCTTTACGAACTCCCCGTATTTTTTCTTTGCCAGATACACTTTGTTGCCTCCGGTGAGGCTGATGCTGTCACTGGCGTATTCCGTGATATAATCCATATTCACGATATATGCCCGGTGGCAGCGGTAAAAGCTCTTCCCGAGCTGCCCTTCCAGTCCTTCCATGGTTCCGTAGATCTCGATATTCTCTTTTTCCCCGGCCGTATGAATCTCCACCTTCTTGCCCCGGCTCTCGATATACAATATGTCCGCCTGATCCAGCGTCAGATTTCTCGTTTTTATGAATAATCCGTGCTTTTCCTGCTTTCTTGCCGCTTCTCTGACCGCACGTTCCAGCACCTCCGCAAATTTCGTCTCATCCACAGGCTTCAAAAGGTACTGGAAGGCGTACAGGTCTAAAGCTTCAAACACATATTCTTTCATTGCGGTGACAAAGATCAGCACCGTTTCCTCCTGGCTCTTCCGGAGTTTTCTCGCCGTTTCAATGCCGTCCATCCCTTCCATCTGTATATCCAGGAACACCAGGTCGAACCGCTTCCCGGATGCCAGCAGGTCCGCCCCCGCAGCATAAGTCTCTATGCGGCTTTCTGGCTTCTGCCCCTGGATCAGCCTGCACAGATATTCCCGGATCACTTTTTCATCCTCCACAACTGCTATATCCAACATTCCTCACCTCAGATCCCAATCCGGATAAACCGGAACCAATGGATTCTATTTTGTACAAGATCCTGCTTTGAAATCCCGAAAAGGGAGTCACATGTTATATCGGCAGAAATCTGCCATTTTTCAGTCCTATGGAATGAAATGACCACTTTTCGGGAACGAAAGGAAATATGTTCCTGAAAAGTGGTCTGTCCATCTATAACACTCTGTTTTGAATTGTGGTCGTTTTATCTGTTCTTCGTAGTCTCCCGGATGATCAGTTCCAGCTCAAATGCATTTCCCGTATTTTTGCATTCCCGGTTTTCCATCTGTGCCACCAGCAGCTCCACAGCCTTAACGCTCATTGCCTCGATAGGTACGTTTAAGGTCGTCAGCCTGGGATTACAGTATTCCGCCTGTTCAATATAATCAAAGGATGCCAGCATGATATCATCCGGCACCTGAATCCCGTGGTTGCGCAGACAGTTCAATACGCCGATGGACATGACATCCGTATCCACTGACCCTGAGCCAATCGCCGCAGTCAGTACAGCGATTCTTTTCTAAGGATTCCTTAATATGCAGCAGATCCTCTTTGGCTTTTTGTCCACGATAACAAGTTGCAAATTCAGCCGTTTATCTTTCTGCTAACATGACCTTACACCGCTTTTTATAACATGCAATTCCGTATTTTAAGATATGCTCTACCCCGTCGTCCTCCAGGTCATCTTCATATCTGGTATACGCGATCTGTTTTAATGCTTCCTTGCACGCCGCATCCAAATCTCCGTCATGCGCATATTTTACTTCTATGATAATTCCCATATCTCCGGTATCCGGTTCCGCGAGGATATCCGCATAGCCTTCGCCCATTTCCTGGTTAGACGAAATGCCCCATCGGTCTTTCACTCCCAGGATTCCAACTAAAACACCATGATAAAAGTTCTCTTTCATATCTTTTTTTATAAACGTATCCCGGATACTGATTGACCTTCTTAGATATTCAGTAAAAACTTTTTCTACAACCTCTGCATCTCCCTTCTGCAGGGCATTACAGAAGCGGTTCAGCGTATCCCCATCCTTCCGGACATTCTCTTTAAAGAATTCCATAATCTGTGTCACATAAATATCCCGGATCTCCAGATTTGGAATCGCCAGTTTCATCTGCCTTCCCTCTGCTTTTCCCCGCTGGGTCAGATAACCGGTGGTGAAAAGCAGACTCCAGATATTATCAATCGTCTGATAAATCTCCGGATACGTAAGTTCCTGATGGATTTCTTTTATAATGATTTCCCCTGCTACCAGACGTTCAATCTCCCGTTTTGTCGTAGCATTTGCCGATTCCTGGATAAACCGCTTCACTGCATCGTTACTGCTGGTGTTGATCCAGTAGTTTTCCGGCTGAACATTCGATTCGCTTCTGATTCTGTCACAATGATTCAGCACATCCCACGGACAATACACTTCCGCATTTCCAAACTGGTAGCCATCGTACCATCTTTTTACCTCATCATAATGATCCGCTGCATCATAATACTCAAGAAGGCCCCTCACTTCTTTATCTGTAAAACCAAAATATTCATCAAAACGCTCATCTGCAATCGTCAATACTTTCAGATTATTAAGCCCGGTAAAGATACTCTCCTTAGAAATCCGAAGACATCCTGTCAGAACCGCTAATTTCAAACTGCTGTTTGTTTTGAGTGCCTCTCCAAGTAGATTACGAATCAATGAAATCATCTGGTCATAATATCCATTCGCATGAGCCTTTGCCAAAGGGACGTCATATTCATCAATTAGCAGAATGACCTTTGCGCCATGATGCTTCTCCAACAATTCCGATAGGACTCTCAGGCTATTACAAAATACCGCTTCCGACATATTATCATCCAGAAGTTTACAGTATTCCGCTTTGTCCTGTTCACTTAAGGCATTACTCTCCAAAAGGTATTGTACTTTTGCGGGAACTCTCTTCATAATCTGAACTGCCATTTCAAATGCCATTTCATAGTTCCATGCGTCAATCCCTTTCAAGGAAATCGAAAGAACTGGATACTTCCCCATATATTCTTCACAAAGCGAAGCCTCTTTTGAAATTTCCAGCCCATCAAAGATACTCTTATCCCCATTCAATGAGAAAAAGTGTTCCAGCATACTCATATTCAACGATTTTCCGAATCTTCTCGGGCGGGTAAAAAGATTTACCGCCCCCCAATTATGAAGTAAGTCAGCAATAAGTCCCGTTTTATCCACATAGTAAAAATCTTCTTTCATCATATCTTCAAAATTTTCAATTCCTATCGGGAGTTTCTTCTTTCGCACATCCATTTCTTTCCACACTCCTTCCATCATTCATTAGCCGCTTTCCTTCTGCCTATTCGTTCGAATGCATTGTATAACCAGAATAAACGCACGAACAGTAAGACGGACTTATTTGCCCATTTATTTGGCCAGTTCGTCAATTGCATCCAACATATCATTATCGTATAATACTTTCAG
>NZ_JBQIKP010000063.1:0-22863 GCF_056796775.1 Schaedlerella sp. | reverse complement strand
TTTTGAACTATCCGGTGCTCCCTGTATGAAGCATGATTGATGCAGGGAACACCACAAAAATTAGTTTATTACTAAAAAAATGATTGAGACGCTACACTAGTGTACCATTGATTCAAACCAATGAGAATCTTACAAAGGCAAATGCAATAGTGAATCAAATAACTTCATTATCAGGGCTTTTAGCACCATTTTTGGCAGGGATTTTTTATAGCATATTTGGAAAAGAATATTTTCATTATATCATGTTCCTGTGTACGGTATGTTTTTTATTAGCTGCTAGTGTTGAATTGCACTTAACTATACCATTACAGATTCAACATTGTTATGATAGTATGGTAGATGTTTTTAAATATGATTTTAAGGATACTTTAAGGTTGATTTTGAAAGAAAAGCAACATATAGGGGCAGTTATGCTGTTAAATGCATTTTTCATGTTCTTGATTCAGCCTTTTTTGTCCATAGGAGTCCCATATATTATAAGTGTGAAATTGGAACTTGATTCTGTTTGGAACGGAGGCGTGCAGGTGTTTCTTGGAATATTGGGTATAGCTGGGGGATTTGTAGCGGCAGCTATTACAGGAAAATTTCAAATTAAGAATATATATAAATTATTTATTGGTATGGGCTTAGCAATGATTCCAGTTTCACTAATGATTTTAAAACATAATTCTGCTAAGAAAACTTATTTTATATTAACTCTATCAGCAGGAGCGATTATTTTTCTGGCGAGTATAGCAGGAACATATATTGTTTCAGGAATTCAAAAAGTCAGTCCACAGAATATGCTGGGGCGGGTAATGGCAATTTTTGCGACTATTAATAATTGTGCCCTTCCCATTGGTGTGTGGTTGTATGGGATTATCTATGAAAAATTTGATAAACAGTTATTTGGGGTTCTGATCATTACTGCTGTTTTCATTATATTTGGAAGTATAAAGGGAAAGAAGATTTATTGGATTCTGCAACAAGAATATAATTAAGTTTTTGCTTGGGAAATAGTAATTGTGAGGTAAGTATAGATGAAATTTGCTAGGGGAGGTGATTGAAAATGGATAAGAAAAAACTAGGTTGGTGTATCATTATTCTTAGTGCCGTTGTTTCGGCGTATAGTACATCTTATCCTTGAAAAGCAAAAATGAAACTCTTCGGGAATTAAGGGAAGTTCCGCTTTTTCTCGGAATCGGCTACAGGCATTTTCTGATGATATTAAGCGGGTTTGTGGATATGGGCGTACTGGAAAAAAATGAAGAAGGATATAGGATCAAAGATTATGAAGCGCTTCAGGAGTTGGCGAAAGACAGGTATTTGATTTGAATCACATCAAGAGTCAATTGTATACAATTCTTCAAAAAACGGAAAACGCTGCGGCATTTGACAGAGAGAACGTATGGAGGTCGTGATTTCTCTCTGCGGTTATAAGTTTCAATATCCATAACGACTAAATCTCCCCCGCCGTTCTTGGTAAGGGAAATCGGCTCTGCAGTCTTTCTGCACAGATCGGCAATCTCGTTGTAGTTCTGGCGGATTGCTGCGCATGGACGAATATTCATAACAAAACCTCCTCATTTATTAGATAGCAAAATTTTATTCATGAAGAAGCGGATTAGACGGTTGTTAAAGTAAGGAATAAAGAGTATACTGATAACGAAAATGATTCGATCTGTGCAGATGCGTCAGCAGACGTAAAATTGCATCAGCACAGCTTTTTGTACGGTTCCTGTGTCCGTGGAGACTACAGGAAAGATTCAGACGCGGATACTGTGCCGCTTACAGGATACGGCTGCACAGAAGTAAAAATAGGATGACGGCCTGGATGTAATTGCAGCATGGAAAAGAGGTTAACCACACAAATGCAGAAAAATTTACTCATAATCGCCACCGGCGGAACCATCGCTTCCAACAAGACAAAGAAGGGGCTTTCCCCGACTTCCACTGGAGATGATCTGATCTCTCAGATCGCAGGTCTGCCGGAGGACTGCAGGCTTCATGTCCTGCAGCTCATGAACATTGACAGCACCAACATGAAGCCTGACGGATGGATGGCGATTCAAAAGGCGATTGCGGAAAATTATGATACATATGACGGCTTTGTCGTGCTCCACGGCACAGATACCCTGGATTATACAGCGGCGGCCCTGTCCTATCTGATTCAGAACAGCCCGAAGCCGATCGTGATCACCGGCTCGCAAAAGCCCATGTCCCACCCTTATACGGACGCGAAGATCAACCTTTATCAAAGTATTTTGTATGCCCTGGACAGCGGGTCTTGTGATGTCAGCGTCGTGTTCGGCGGCAGGGTCATAGCCGGCACAAGAAGCCGCAAGCAGAAAACCCGGAGCTTTGACGGGTTCACCAGTATGAACTTTCCGCTTCTGGCGCGGTTTCAGGACGAGGAGATCATCCGTGTATTTCCTGCGGATAAGCCTTTCGGGCCGGTTCGCTTCTACGATCATCTGGAAGGAAATATTTTATCCATAAAACTGATTCCAGGCATGACGCCGGACTTTTTCAGGCTGCTCAAGGAGCAGTACCAGGGCATCATTCTGGAAGCATACGGGCTGGGAGGGATTCCCAATTTTGACCGTTCCTACGAGGAGGCGATCTTCGACTGGATTCATTCCGGAAAGATCCTGGTTATTACTACGCAGGTTCCGGAGGAGGGATGCGATTTCAGCGTATACGAGGTGGGCCACATCTACCACAACCACCCGCTGATCCTGGAAGCGGGCAACATGACGCTGGAGGCCATCAGCGCGAAGCTGATGTGGGCTCTGGGGCAGACGAAGGAGCTGGGAAAGATCAGGGAATTGTTTTATCGGAGGATTAACTTTGACTGCTGAAAAGAATATATGAAAATGCAATGCTCTCAATCTATTCAACCAACATTGCAAGCCTTGTGCTGTCGCCAAAGAGTATTCCGATCTCACCCTTGTATTTCCTCAGCATCCGATACACCCATCTCCCGGATTCGCTGAGATCCTCCTGGGTAAACCCGCTGGTTTTCCCGCAGCCGCTTTTCAGCATCGCCGAAGTTTCATCCTTATTAGAAAGATTCCATGCGATGTAACTTATCCCATATTTATCTAAAGTTTCTATCCACAGATCTGCCTGCGCTGTGTCAATGGCGCCGTTTCCGCTTGCGTCACAGATCCCATACTCCGATACAAAGACCGGAAGTCCGCTTTCTACAGATCCGATCAGCTTCCCGCGCAGGTCGTCGGTGTGGGTTGCGGCATAAAAGTGAAGCGTATACATGATATTTTCATAGCTTGCTATGGGATCCGCAGCCGCCTGGTCTATATACTGTGACCAGTTCGGAGTTCCGACCAGGATCACTGCATCCTCATCCTGAGCGCGGATGACGGAAATCACCTGCTCGGCATACGCTTTGATCTCTCCCCAGGAGGTGCCGCCGTTCGGCTCATTGCAGATCTCGTACAGGACATGGTCTGATTCTGCATATTTTTCCACCATTTCCCCGAAAAATGCTTTCGCTTCCTCCAGGTACATATTGGGGTTGGAATCAGACAGGATGTGCCAGTCAATGATCGCATACAGATCCTGCCGCTCGGCAAAGGATACTCCGTCATGGATCAATTTTTTCAGAGCTTCCCGGTCTCCGCCCGTACAATAGCCGCCGTACTCAGCGGTATACATGGCAAGGCGGATTACATTTGCCTGCCAATCCTCACGAAGCTGCCGGAAGCAGTCCTCATTCACATAATCTGGAAACCAGGCCAGACCGTGGGTGCTGATTCCACGCAGCTGTACCGGATGGCCGTTTTTGTCCACAAGCTGTGTGCTATCGACACGGAGAGCGCCGTTTAAGGAAGGGCAGGCAGGACCGGGGACTTTGGTTTCTTCCTGTGACTGCCCGCTGGATGTACGGTCAGCCGAAGAATCCGCGGCGCCGCCAGCAGCATGGTCCGAAGACTCGGCATCAGAGGCACTCTCTTTTTTGTAAGCAGTTGTCGTATCAGAATCCTCCGTATTGCTGTCTGACACGTCAGAATCCAGTTCGCTCTGCCGGGAGGCATCCGATCGTGTGTCCTCCGGCGCGGCTTCGTGTTCCCCGCGAGTTCCGCAGCCCTGTGACAGGAGCATAGCTCCGGATAAAAGTGCTGTGCATAATAAGATACGAATGAATTTTTTCATGTTTATATTCCATCCAACGTCAGAGTGATGTGAGACGCCTTCCACTCTGCGCCGTCCTTTTCCATTAATACGGTCCCGGATGCTTTTGCGGCAGGATCCCCCGCAGAGGTTGTGATCTCCGCAGAGAAATCATAGCATTCCTCTTCACCGGGGCGTTTTGTGAGTTCCACATCATCGGCGCTGATATCAGAACCGAAATCTTTAGCCAAAGCAGCACTGCGGTAAATCGTTCGGCTCATTGTAAGGTCTTCGATACAGGCATTCGTCATGAATCCGCCAAAACGGTCTGTGAGATGCCTCATCAGTTCGCTATCATTGCCGGATATCAGTCCAATGCCGCTGCTTTCCGCTGGTTCCGTAAGAGCCGCGGACATCGCCGCGTCAAAATCTTCTGCCTGCTCCATGGTGCAGGAGAGGAGAAGCTCCAGGGCCGTCTGCGACCGCTGCTCAGGACCGCCGTCCTTCTGCCTGCATCCGACAGCCGAGACAGCGATTACAAGGATCAGAATGACCGGAAGGATATACCGAAGCAAATTTACAAAGTTCCCCTTTTTCTGAATGAGCCTGGTTTTCTTGTGCCTTCTTAAACTTAACATATGAGCCTCCTTTCCGCCGCGTTGGAAACGGCATATATGATACGATGTTTGTTGATTTTATTTTAATTCATATATGAAGCCGATACAATACCTTTTGCGTGAATGCAGTGATTTCGTGTTTCAATTAAATCAACTGCCGCACCAGAGCATGACCTCTGACGCGGCAGCTTTTTTGCGGTATAAAATCATATCCTGATCTGTCTTACATTCAAGAAGTAAGGTATTGTAATTGATTCAATCCTTAAAATGAGTTTTTCAATTTCCATTCCTCAGCGTCCGGTAATTCTCTTCCTTCTCATACTCCTTCCCCACACCGTCGTCCTCGTAAAGCGTGTACTCCGCTCCAGCATATCCCAGCATGGTCAGATGCTCCGTATCCAGCGCGTCCACATACTCCGCGGCATCTGCGACCGGGACGCACTTCCCGCCGCGGATGAAAAGCGGCACTTCATTCAACGCGATCTCCACATAATGATGCCCTTTTGCCAGGACTTCCTCCGAAATGGATCCGCCCGGCAGGAACTTGACGAACTTCATTTCCTCCGGCAGGTACACATAACGCCCCTGCGCGTTCTGGGTGTAGACCGGCGCGATCATGACCTCATTTCCGAGCATCATCTGGTCCTCCACCTGTGCGGCCATGGAATCCTCCGGATACACAAACGCCAGCGGCTTGAAATACAGATCGTCATTCAGCGCGGCCTTCATATACTCGCTGTATAAATAAGGAATCAGGCGGTAACGTACTCCGACCACATGGCGGAAGTCGTCAAGATCCTCGAACTGATAGCATTCCTGATCTCTGGTTCCCGCGGCGGCATGGTCCCGCATCAGCGGGGTAAATACGCCAAGCGCCAGCCAGCGCAGCAGCAGATCTCTCGTGGTGTCCGCTCCGAAGCCGCCCAGGTCCGCTCCGGTATACAAAAATCCGCACATGTTCAGAGACGGCAGCATTTTCAGGTTCAGCAGGATGTGGGACCACCAGGACTTGTTGTCGCCCATCCAGATTCCGCCGTAGCGGTGCATTCCAATATAGGAGGAACGGGAGAACATGAGGAAACGTTTCGACGGGTCAATTCGTTCAAACGCCTCGCCCGCAGCGCGGGTCATATAGTACCCAAACAGGTTGTGCACCTTGTCGTGGCGAATCCGCTGCCCGTTCACCGTATGATAAAAACGGCGGTAATCCTCCTTGCTGTTTGCCAGCCCTCCGATCTTTCCCATCAGCGGCCAGATGGAAGCGCCGGCGATTTCATTTTCCGCGCTGTCGTTGGTATCCGATGTAGGAGCAACAGCCAGTGTCCCCGCGTTGACCCCGCTGTTATGATCTTCATTTTCCAGAAATGCTTTGAGCATCCCTTTCAGCTCTTCGATGCCCTCCGGGGTGTAGAAGATCGCAGGCTCATTCATATCATTCCAGAAGCCCTCAATCCCCTGATCTATTAGAATCCGGTACTTATCTCCGAACCACGCGCGGGCCTCGTCATTGAGCACATCCGGGAAATGGGTATTCCCCGGCCAAACCGCCGCCACGAAGTCGCTGCCGTCCTCACGCTGGCAGAAGTAGCGGTTCTTCACGCCCTCCTCATACACGTCGTAGCCGTCCTCCACCTTGACGCCCGCGTCGATGATGGGGATGAGCCGAAGGTTTTTGTCCTTCATTTCCTGTACAAATTCCGGAAAATCCGGGAAATTTTTCTCATTCAGTGTGAAATCCTTAAAATCCTGCATATAGTCGATATCCATATAGACCATATCCAACGGGATGTTATTTTCCCGATAGCCGTCCGCGACCTTACGGAAATCCTCCTTGGTCTTGTAGCCCCATCGGCTCTGTCCAAAGCCGAAAGCGTATTTCGGCGGGATATAGCTTCTGCCGATGATCTTCCGGAACTGCTTTACGATGTCGTAGGGTGTATCGCCTTCGATCACGAACAGGTTCAAGTCTGCCTCCGCGCAGGACACCTGCATCGTATCCATCCTGGTATATCCGATGTCAAATGTCATGGCGGAGGGATAGTCGAAGAACAGCCCGAAGGTTTCCTTTCCGGACACCACGATAAAATTGTGGGCTCCGTAGAGGGAACGCTTGTCCTCCGTGTGGTTGGGGTCATCCGTGCAGTCGCTGATATAGCAGTAGCCCCGCTTGTTCAGCCCCCGGCTGGCCTCCCCAAGCCCGTATACGATATCCGTTTCTTCCATCTTATAAGTAAAACAAAATCCATTCCCGGTATCAATTTTACCGTAGGCCGGTGTCCCTTCCCCGGCTGGCACCTCCGCTGTCACAGCATCTGTAGAAAATGGTGTTCCATACACATACTTTCGAATCATCATGTGTCCTCCTTCTATGATATATTGTGCTGCTGATTTATTTACAATAATTATATTATAATATACTTTTGTGGGAAATACTTACACTATTTTATGAAATATATACGATATTTTGATTTTTTGGTTGTCAGCATAAGGAATTAACGATATAATAGGGAGAAAAGCGTTACAAACTATTATTTCTATGTGAGAAGCTGATAAGGAATACTGAAGCAATGAGCCAAAAAGCAATGAATCAAAAGGAACTTTCCTTTTATAAGCGGTTTTTTACATTATATATTGCCCTGGTGCTGCAGAATGTGGTGACATTGAGCGTTAATCTGGCGGATAATGTCATGCTGGGCGCATACAGTGAGACCTCCCTTGCGGGAGTGGCGGCAGCAAATCAGATCCAGTTCGTGTATCAGATGCTGCTGGCCGCTTTTGGGGAGGGCATGGTCATCCTCGGAAGCCAGTACTGGGGAAAACAGCAGACAAAGCCCATGAAAAAAATCGCGGCCATGATGATGCAGCTCGGGCTGGCGGTGATGGTGGTTTTATTTGTACTGATCAGCCTTTTTCCGGAGCAGGGGATCGGGCTGTTTACTACGGACGGGCCGATCATTGCAGAGGGAGCGGGATATCTGCGGCTGATCCGTTTTACCTATCTGTTCTTTGCGGTGACCCAGCTTTTGCTGGCCGTGCTTCGGAGCATGCAGATCGTGAAGATCGCGCTGTACCTCTCGGCCATGACATTTTTTGTCAACTGCGGCATCAATTATATGCTCATCTTCGGACGCTTTGGCATGCCCGAGATGGGGACGGCAGGAGCGGCGGTGGGGACACTGACCGCCCGGATCCTGGAGACTGCCGTGCTGATCATTTATATTGCAAAGACCGAAAAAAATCTGTGCCTGCGGGTGCGGGATTTCTTCCAGTTTGACCGTCTGCTCTGGAAGGATTATATCAAGGTGACTCTGCCGATCCTGGTGACAAATGGTCTGTGGGGGGTGAACACGGCTTTGCAGACGGCCATCCTGGGACACATGACCGCGGCGGCGATCGCGGCAAACAGCGCCGCTTCCAATCTGTTCCTCCTGGTAAAATCTACTGCGGTCGGCGCGGCTTCCGCTGCGGGAGTGATGATCGGAAAGGCCATCGGCGGCGGGGATATGGAGCAGGTGAAGCAGTATGCCAGGCGCCTTCAGAAATTATTTCTCGGGATCGGGATCTGCTCCGGGATCGCCCTGTTTTTCCTGCGCGTCCCGGTGCTGGGCCTGTACGACCTGCGGCCGGAGACCAAGGCCATGGCAAATACGTTTCTCATGATCCTAAGCGCCGTGGATGTGGGGATGTCCTACCAGATGCCCACCAATACCGGGATCATCCGGGGCGGCGGGGACGCCATGTTCGTGGTAAAGATGGACCTGATCAGCATCTGGCTGATCGTGCTGCCGCTGTCATTTTTTATGGCATTCGTGGTGAAGGCATCGCCGGCAGTGGTGGTGTGGTGCCTCAATGCGGACCAGTTTTTTAAGTGCGTGCCGGCATTTCTGCGGTGCAGGTCGTGGAAGTGGATCCGGAAGCTGACCCGGGAATAAAGAAAAGGATGGGGCTGAACGGAACAGCCCCAAAAGAAACTCATACACATTGTTTTTCAGATGCTTTTTTCGCCTGGCAAAGTAAACGGAGCACAGGAGCGATCTCGGCATCTAAAAGTCTTTTATATTCTTCAAAGGACAAGCCACGGGTTTTCAGGCAATGGTCTTCTCTGATCGCGTGTATTTCGTCAATTGTAAGTGTAATATTATAAATTACTGGATGAGATGAATCAAGGTGAAATTTTTGATAGGATATTATTATTGTTCACGGTAATATTCTATCAGGCAGCATGCAGGTCAGAAAAGTGTATATGCTTTAGAACCATACCATTTCACAAGTGAAATTCTGAATCCACGAAAGTTATTTTTTGACGCTGAAAAAGGACAGAATTGGAGAATCCTTTATTCAGAAATCGGATTATACTTGTATCATACAAAAGCATGAATGTAAAGGAACCCCGGAATCAGCAGGTCTTTTCAATAGCATTTACAGAGAGAATGCAAGGGGCTCGCAAACAAATAAAAAGAAAGAAGGATGAAGCATGGTACTTGTAATCACAAAAAATACGGTAAAGGACAGAGACGCGTATCTGCCTCTGGCAAAGGCATTTACATCAGACGCGTCGCATGACAGGGGATGCCTTATGATGGATGTATGCGTGGATCCGGCGACAGTGGATGAAGTCGTTTTTGTATCCAAGTGGGAGGCGAAAGAAGACTTTCAGGCGCACGTCCAGGGGGAATCCTTTCAGAAACATATCCCAGGGATGACGCCCTATTATGTAGCCGGAACAGATACGATCCTGGAAATCCAGACAGATTAGGAAGCAACCTCCTTGTTTAAACCATGAAACTTGCGATTGACCTATTATAGGGGCTGTTGTAGTATAATAATATAGACAGGCAACTTGAGTGTCGGTCAAAGTGTTGAAATAAGGTGTTGTGCCAGAGAGCAGGATGCGTAATGTATATGATTGTGTGGTGGCTTTTGAGAAGCTGCTGAATAAAGAATACCATTTGATACTGGGAAGAAAAGGAATAGCTGTCTCATTGCAAATAAATTTTGGTAAAAAAGAATGCTTTCATTCTAATGGGGCTTCAATATCTAACTGACAGACCGGAATTGTTTCGTGACAGAGAAAAAATATTTGATTCGATCAGAAGCCGTCGGATAACAGCCGAACAGCTCCAGTCGTCAGACTTGTATCATAAAATAGCAGACAGAGTAGATATGCTGCCGCTCTTTTTTTCCGCAGGATAAAATGGATTATGCAAAAAATCAGGCATCGTGGACTTTACTTTTTAAGAAAAAAGTAACTCTATCAACAGGAAAAGAAGAGATCCTCTATGATAAGCTTAAAAAATGAATTTTGGATATCCGACTTATAGCATCTGAGCCCAAAAGCCCAGATGCTTTTTTATTGTTCGCGGCAACGATACTTTTTTCTTTTGATTTTCTTTAGAATATCCCTCTTGACAAAATATATTATACTTAATATAATATAAACAAATAAAATATATAGTTCAAAAAAACATATATTTTAAATCAATGTATAGAAAGGACTGATATCATGACATTTCCGTTGAATGCGCCTATGTTCGACCTGCTTGTCCTGTCGGTCATCGCGGAGTCTGACGCCTACGGCTACCAGATCAGCCAGATCATCAAGCGGGCAGCCAACACCAAGGATTCCACGCTCTATCCGATCCTGCGCCGTCTCCAGGAACAGCATTTCGTTGAGACTTATGACGAGCAGTATCAGGGCCGTAACCGGAAGTACTATACCATTACGGATTCTGGCAGATATTATCAGGAAGAACTGTCGAAGGAATGGGACCGTTACAAGACGATTATTGATGACATTGTGAAGGGAGGAACTGAAAAATGACCAGAGCAGACTACATGACGATACTTTCCCACAATCTGCGGCGCCTGCCGAAGGAGGACTACGACAGGGCCATAGAATATTTTGAAGAATACTTTAATGAAGCGGGGCCGGCACATGAGCAGGAGGCCATCCAGGATCTGGGCGCGCCGGAGGACGCTTCCCGGGAGCTGATCATGAATCTGGCCGAGAAGAACATCGGGGAACCGCCAAGAACCGTCAGGCGCGGATTCCACGCAGTCTGGGTGGGAATTCTGGGCGTGTGCGCCGCGCCCATCGCGCTTCCTCTGCTTTTGGCTTTGTTCTGTGTGATATTCGCGCTGGTTATCACCGTAGCAGCCGTATTGGGGAGCCTTTTCCTGACGGCGGTCTGCCTGGTCGGGGGAGCCGCGGTTGGCCTGGCAGGCGGATTTGCTCTGACATTCCGTACCTTTACGGATGGGATCGCGACGATCGGGTTGAGTTTTGTCACGCTGGGAATCGGGATCCTGTGCGTATACGGCTCCTTCCGTCTGTGCCGCTGGGCGCTGAGGAAGATGTCACAATCCCTGGGAAATATTATAAAAGGAGGACGCAGACATGAAAATAAACACGAATAAACTAATCAAGGTATCTCTCATCCTGATCGTCGTAGGCGCCGCGCTGCTGGCGGTCGGCCACCTGCTCGGCGGACGGGCGGGCGTTGCCTTTTCCGGAAATGGAGTGACATCCCCATATGCAAAACAGAAATCGTACACCTTGAAGAAAACAAAGATTGATTCATTTGCCGACACGGATATCCGGATCGGATCCTATGCGGATATCCGGATCCTGCCTTCCCGGGATGATCAGTTTTATCTGGAATATAAGCTGGACGGTGAGTACGGCGAACCCTTCTGGGAAGTGAGGGATGATACGCTGACCCTGACGCATACGGGCAGACAGAAGCAATTCGGTTTTGCTGTGAATTTCTTTTACCTCGGGACTTTCGGCATTCAGGACGGGATCAAGAATGCGGAGGTGAACCTGTATATCCCGGAGGGAGAGGAGATGGGACAGCTGAATGTGTATAACGATTCGGGAGACTTTTCCGCAGAGGATATGGCCTTCGGGGACGCGAAGCTGGAGATCAGCTATGGGGACGCGGAGCTCCGCGATGTGAGCTTTCAGGATCTGGAGCTGGATATGGAATCCGGCGATCTCAAGGCGGAGTCCGTGACCGCAGAGGACTTAATCCTGAAAAATGAATATGGAAATGTTACATTGAAGCAGATCAAGGTCGAAAATACAGAGGCAGAGCTGGAATCCGGCAGCCTGAAAGCAGACGCTTTCACATGTAATTCCCTGACAGCGAAAGTGGATTACGGCAACGTGGAACTGGACGGATTTTCTGCGGAAAAGGCGGAGTTTGTGCTGGAATCCGGGAACCTGGAGCTGGATGCCGAGGAACTGGCGGACCTGTCCTGCAAAAATGAATATGGTGACGTTGAGATTCGGCTCCCCCGGGATTTGTCGGAATATTCCGTGAATGCCCGCAGCGAGTACGGCAGTATCCATCTTCCCGACGGCGCCCCGGGACATCAGATTTCGGGAGATGGTGAGGCGGCTTATACGTTGGAAGGAAAGTCGAAGGGTACGATCACGGTCAAGGTGGAATCGGGAGATATTATACTAAGCGCCAGATAAATCTGCCGTACAGTTGGAATATTTTTCTACTGCTCCTTAGTGATAATAAAATAGTGATAGAAGCTCTGGCTCCATGAAGCCGCAGGTGAAAAAAATTTTAATTGACGTTCTATAGGTATTTCAACTATAATAGATTATAGAATCCGGTATTTCGACAGGATATGCCATTGCGCAGAAGATGTCCGCTGCAATCTGCGGGCGGTCAGGCAGCGTCCCGCAATAAAGGTCAGGTGAGATTGCAGTACGGTGTAACTGGAATACGGATGCACAATAAAAAGATATAAATCACATATATGTCTGACGAGTCGGACATCACTATTTCAGGAAAGAGGGATGCTGCATAATGAAACAGTTTTTTGGAATGAGCCAGCACGGAGACTTGAAGGAAGCGGCCCGGGGGGTGACCAGGCCGCAGTTTATTATGTTGCTTTCAAACGGAGATCAGTTTGAAACGCATGTGAAGGAACTGGAGGCGCTTTTCCCGGGCGTGCCGAGTATCGGGTGTATCGGCATGAGCTATGATACCAGAGTGGTAGAAAAGGGGGTCGGCGTCATTGCGTTTTCCGAAGGGGTCAGCGCCGTGGCTAATGTACTCGAAGAGGTTTCGGCCATGCCGGTAAAATACATCGACCGGCTGGAGCGGGATGTGAAGGCGGTGAGCGGTACGGAGCGCGATACGGTTTGTATCGATTTCTGCACCGGCAACGATGCCTGCGTTCTGACCACCATCTACAGCGTCTTAAAGCGCAGGAACATTTCCCTGGTAGGCGGGACCGGCGACGCGGGCAAGGTTTCTGCAAACGGCAGAGTCTATGAAGATGCCGTGGTCTATGGGATCATTAAGAACCAGAACGGCAGGGTCAAAGCATATAAGGAAAATATCTATCACCAGATGCAGAACCACCGCTTTATCGCCTCCGGAACAGATAAGACAAAATACATACTGGGAACCCTCAACGGCCGTCCGGCCAGACAGGTTTACCAGGACATCCTCAAGATCTCGGAGAAGGATATCACTACACAGACGTTTAAAAATCCCTTTGGAAAGCTGAACGGGGACGACACCTGCATCGTATCGATCAAGGAGGTGCAGGGTGACGCGCTTTGCTGCTTCAGGCAGGTCAACGACTCGGACGTCCTGCTGCTGCTGGAACTGGGGGATTACAGGGCCATTGTAAAAAATACGATCGGCAAGATCAAACACGACTTTCCAAATATTTCAGCCGTATTTTCCGTGAACTGCCTGTTCCGTTATCTGCTGTTCACGCAGGAACATTACATGCAGGAATATCTGAACGAGATGAGCGCATTGGGCAGACACGCAGGGTTTGTAGGATACGGGGAGCATTATAACAACCGTTTCGTAAACCAGTCCATGACCTGCGTGGTATTTGAATGATACAAGTGTCAAAAGAGTATTATAAGCGCCAAAATACCTTTTGACGCTTTCAGCATTTGAATAGGAGGGAAAAGAATATGGCATTTTGGAAAAAGAACAGGCAGGAGACAAAGAATATGCCTGTACACGATAAAAGCCTGAATCCGGTGCTGCATGTGATGAAGACCCTGAAGGACTATCACTCAGAGCTGGTGCAGAAGGAGGTGGATTCTCTGTGGGAGCTGGACCGGATCGGCCAGTCCTTCGGGCATGTACTCTCGGAGGCTGAGAGCTTTCAGGGGCGGCTGCAGGAGTTCGGGCAGAACTTCATGAGTATTGAACAGGTGTCTGGTGAATTTTCAGAAGTGAAGGAGAGCATCTCCCAGTCGGTCGTCCGCGCCCAGGGCGGCGTGGAGGAGTTAAAAACCAGTTCCATGCAGGTGGACTCTTACTTTAAAGAAATGGAGACTACGTTCGAGGATCTGCAGACCGCGGTGGAGACGATCAAGCGGTGCATGGGCAAGATCGTGTCTATCGCCGAGCAGACCAACCTTCTGGCGCTCAATGCGTCCATTGAGGCGGCCCGTGCTGGAGAGCAGGGGAAGGGATTTGCGGTGGTTGCGGTCGAGGTGAAAAAGCTGGCGGATGAGATCAAGGAGCTGACCGGCGAGGTGGATTCCGGCATCCAGGATGTGGAGCAGGGGACAGAACACCTCAACACGAACATCAACGCTTCCCAGGAGGCATTGGGAGAGAGCCTGGAGAAGGTCAATGAGACCTATGAGATGTTTGATGAGATCACCCAGTCTGCGGAAGGCGCTACGAAAGTACATAACGAGATTTCCGGTGTCATTGATGATTCCAAGAATGCGCTGGATATGCTGTGCGGTTTCTTTGAACAGATCAAGAGCCTGAATCAGGACGTGGTGAAGCATATCCGACAGGCGTCGCGGCTGGGAACGACCAAGAGCGCCATGTTTGAGGATATTGATAATCTGATGGCGCAGATCCCGCCGATTATAAAAGAATATACCTCAGAAGAGAAATGAGCAAATAAAGAGCTGTCCGAAAATGACATCTGCATACCATCTATTGCGGGTATGCGGTCATTTTCGGGCAGCTCCTTCTATGTAGAGAATAAATGTATAGCGATCCCACTGCGGCGCAGGGATCGCGGTTCCTTCACTTAGGGGATCCCGCGGCTTCAGATCAGCAGGTCGCCCCGCCCACTACATGCTTTTCTAATATCTGTTTTTTATCAATCTTGCTGTTCAGCAGCTTATCCTGTACATATTCAAAGCCCAGCCTTGCGATGGTATCCGCAAAACGTTCCCCGGACTGGCCTTCGTCCCGGAAAAACAGAATGGCCCGCTCCACCACGTCGATGACCTCCTCCTCGGAAGTGAAGATCCTGTCCAGCGAGCGGCCTTCCGCCACCTTCTTGCCCCAGCGTCCGCCGATATAGACTTTATAGCCGGTCAGGGATTCGGTTACGGCGCCGAAAGGACATTTTCCGATACAGCGTCCGCAGTGGTTGCAGCTGTCCGGGGTGATCCGGATCTTCCCGCCGTCCAGTTCCGCCACTTTGATCGGGCAGCTGTTCTGAACCTGACAGTTCTTGCAGCCCTTGCATTTGGACAGGTCGATCTCGGGCCGGCGCTGGCCGATGATGCCTAAGTCATTGAGATCCGGCTTGACGCAGTTATTGGGACATCCGCCCACCGCAATCTTGAATTTGTGAGGCAGGGATACGTCGTGGTATCCGATGTAATACAGCTCATGCAGCTTTTCGGAGAGCGCAAAGGTATCGATCAGCCCGTACTGGCAGGTCGTTCCCTTGCAGGATACCACCGGGCGCACCTTGGAGCCGGTACCGCCGGTTTTCAGCCCGGCTTCTGCCAGGAAATCAAAGAGGGCGTTCAGGTTGTCATAGTTTACGCCCTGGATTTCCAGCGTCAGGCGGGTGGTCATGGTGACTTCACCGGAGCCGAATTTTTCCGCCGCCTCCGCGACTTTTACCTGCTCCTCGGACGTGAGCTTCCCGTTCCGGGTGATGACACGGACATTGAATACATCGTCATACCGCTTATCCTGCAGGCAGCCCAGTCCTTTCACACGCTTGATCTCTTCTGCGGAGAGCTTGCTCCCGCTGCGGGGAACCTTTACCTCATTGAAGAAGGCGCCGCCTTCGAGAACCTTCGTGTTCGTGTAGCCGAAAGCTTTCAGACGGTTCTGCAGGAAATATCCTCTCTTGCCCTTGGCACATACGAGCAGCAGCGGAGTATCCTTTTCCAGCCCTTCGATGGGCCCGTTTACGGAGGAAAGGTCGATCCAGCGCGCGTTCGGAATTGCCGGAGCAGGCTGCACATCCAGGACCGTGTATCCCTTGGCCGCGCCGGCGATGAACTCGGCAGGAGTCATGGAATCAAAGATCCCGTCGATCTTATTTTCCAGAATATAGCATGCGGTGACAAAGGGATGGATGGCAGTGGAAAACGGAGGCGCATACGCGAAATCCAGTGTATCAAAATCATCCAGCTTCATGCCCTGGGAGGTTCCTACAACCGCGATATCTGTCAGCTTATCCACAGCGCCCGCTCCAAGAACCTGCAGGCCCAGCAGCTTTCTCGTGGAAGTTTCCGCTGTCAGCTTGATGAGAAATGAGGATGCGCCCGGATAGTAGTGGGCCTTATCGTCCACGACGCAGATCACCGAAGTGACCTCATAGCCGGCCTCCTTTGCCTGCGCTTCCGTCAGGCCGGTGCGTCCTCCGTTCAGAGAAGGAAGCAGGCGGACCACACCGGTCCCAAGGCAGCCGCCGTAGCCGTGTCCGGTTCCGTTCAGCGATTTTGCCATTGCCCGGGCTGCCAGATTGGCGGTGGAGCCCATGGCGGACCACTGGGGCTGACCGGTCAGTGCATTTTTTACCATGGCACAGTCGCCTGCCGCATAGACATCCGACAGATTGGTCTTCATATGGGAATCCACTAAAATGGTTCCCTTGAACATCTCCAGACCGGAATCCGCCAGAAATGCAGTGGCCGGGCGCACACCGATGGCCAGGATCACGAGATCCGCCGCCAGCGGGCCGTTGTCGGTCAGGACCTTTTCCGCTTTTCCATTGCCTTCAATCCCGTTCAGGCTGGTGGAGGTCAGCACACGCATACCAGCCGCTTTCAGCTGCTTTTTTGCGTAATCCGCCATCTCCGGATCGTAGGCATTGGGCATGATCTGGGGAGCCGCGTCAATGACGGTGACCTCCAGTCCAAGCGCCATCAGATTTTCCGCCACCTCCAGTCCGATAAAGCCTGCGCCGCAGACCACCGCTTTGCGGCATTTCTGCTCTTCCGCATAGGCTCGCGCGGACACCGCGTCGTCGGGGGTGCGCACACAGAAAACGCCGGGAAGGCCGACACCCTCCACCGGAGGTACAAAGGGAACCGCGCCGGTGGCAATGATCAGCTTGTCATAGCTTTCCGCAAATGCCTCTCCGGAAGCATTTTTCAATGAGACTGTCTTCGACGCGCTGTCGATGGAGACCGCTTCACAGCCGGTAAAGATCTCCGCGCCGGTCAATCCGGAATACTTCTTCGGCGTGTTGACGATGAGTGCCTCCCGGGTGGGGATATCGCCTCCGATATAGTAGGGAAGCCCGCAGCCCGCATAGGAAATGTCCGTCCCTTTTGTATAGACTTTCACCTCCGCGCTCCGGTCGCAGCGTTTCAGCTTTGCGGCCGCCTTGGTTCCGGCAGCTACGCCGCCGAGAATAACATACTTCATAAATGATCCTCTCCTTTCATTTGTAATGGATTCAGAACAGCAGGCCGTCAGGCGGTTTGCTGTTTTGCGCGTTTTCCAGTCACCTCTTTTGGTAGTGGTCCAGCAAAATATCCAGGATCCGCAGTGATTTTTCGGATAATACATAGGAGCCTTCATGCAGGCACCAGTCATAGATCAGTCCCCGGGTCGTGCCGAGGATGTCCTCCGTGATCAACGCGGCATCGCCTGCCAGGATGCCGGAAGCCACTGCTTCATCAATGATTCGGTAAAGTGTCCGGTAGAAAAAACGATCCGGATTTAAAATATATTTTTCGCTGGAAGAAAGCTGGTTTTTAAAATACTGCAGGGCAGCCATGACGCCCATATTTTCCATAGAACGCGCCTGCTCGGCGATCAAAAATCGGACTGCCTCCCTGGGGGAGTCTGGATGCCCGTTGTTCCAGACATCTTCGGACTCGTGGTCAAACAGGCGGTAGCCTTCATCCAGAATATTTTCCTTGCTTTTAAAATGATGGTAAAATGCGCCTACGGATACATCAGCCTCCGCACAGATATCCTGTACGGTTACATTTTCATAAGACTGCCGCGCAAACAGTGAAATTGCGCGGGAGAAGATCTTCTGCTTGGTTGCCAGCGCCTGTTTCTGCCGGTTCATCTGTGTGTTCATAAATGCTGAGCCTCCAATCATTACATACCGCGCCCCGGCCAATTACTACTCTCATTGGTCGGGAGAATCCGAATAAAAGCTGTAATCTTCCATCTGCTGCCCACCTATACGGATATCCCGCGGCTTTTGATGCTGCGGTTACTATAATAGAATATCACGTTTTTCACATGTTTTGCAATCTGGTTTTGGTGATATTTTACAAAATATCATTCGCCGAATTATATTCTGTGTCAATGGAAAATAAAAGGATTCTGTGTTAAAATAAATGCAGCTTACATGAATCCGGTGAATTTTCCGGAGGAATATGTGGCGGAGATGAAGTACCTGACAGAGGGGATCCACGAGCAGGGTTCGAAAATATTTATCCAGCTCACAGCTATGACCGGACGCGAGATCGCCTATATGCTGGGCAGGGAAGGCAAGAAAGTCACCCTTGTGGAAATGACGGAAACCATTCTCAATGCATTCGGCCTGTCTGCGGCAAACTACAATATGCTGATGGAACTGCTGGATCATTACCAGGTAAAGGTGATTAAAAACGCAGTGGTCGAGAGCTATGAAAACGGGACTGCCGTTGTGGTTGAGACGGAAAAGAATTACCCCAATACGGCGAACCGGGCGAAGCGGATGTTTGCGCTGGGGCCCCAGGGAATGAAGGTAAAGCACGAGATTCCGGCGGATCACGTGGTGGTATCGGTTGGCTACATCCCGGAAAACAGACTGTATGAAAAGATCAAGGGCGGCCATGTGCATCTGATCGGCGACGCGAAACAGCCGACCAACATTATGGACGCAATCTGGGCGGCTTATGAAACGGCCATGAACCTGTAAGGAATGCAGGAGAGATCCGGCCAATGCGGCGATGGGGCGGGCATCCAGCCCCACGCTGCAAGATGCCTATGCTGTATGTACATTCGGCTTTTGGGCATATATTTGATTGCATTATAGGGTTTGTGGTAATATAATTCAAATATATGATTTTTATAAAAAGCATAAATTTAACTTATGGGATGGGGATAGGATATGGATACATTTGAGAATCTCACAAAGTATAAAATTTTTCTCTCTGTCGCTGAAAACAAAAGCATATCCAAAGCCGCCGCACAGCTTTATATTTCCCAGCCGGCGGTTAGTATTACGATCAGAAAGCTTGAAGAAAACCTGAACACCACACTTTTCATCAGAAAATCAAAGGGTGTCGAGCTTACGGAAAAAGGAAGGCTGCTCTACGACCAGGCCAAAAAAGCGCTTGGTATGCTTTCGGATACAGAAAAAAGCCTCAGATTTCCGCTATATACAGGATATTTGCGGATCGCTTCCAGCAGCGTACTGTGCAAGCATTTTCTTATGCCTTATTTAAAAGCATTTTCCGGCTCATATCCGAACACGGAATTGGCGGTCACCTGTACCTCTTCTGCGGAGGCGTATTCCATGATAGAAGCGTGCGGCATTGACCTGGCGCTGGTGGTAAAACCGGAGAATGCGGGAGCGGCAGTCTATCATTCCCTGGGTGTGATCGACTATACATTTGTCTGCGCTCCGGCATACAGGGAAAAGCTGAATTGTAAGAATGATGAAATATTTGAATGCGCGAATATTATGCTTCTTGATCAAGATAATGTATCCCGTAAACACATCAATCGATACTACGCCAAAAACAACATCATTCCATTGCATATCCTGGAAGTGAATGAAATGGATATGCTGATTGAATTTGCCAAAATGAGCATAGGGGTATCCTGCGTTGTAAAACAATTCGTGGAACAGGAATTAGAAGCCGGAACGCTGATGGAAATTGCGTTGTCAAATCCAATTCCGCCCCGGGAAATCGGATTTTTGTACAACGATATCCAGCCGTTCAACGAAAATATTCTGAAATTTCTAAATATTGAAGGATGCAAAAAATGAGCGTTTATCTGATGCAAATGCGCTTTGACTGTGTTATGATTCTATTATGCCGTAGTTTGAATCAAAAAAAGAAAGGATGAAAAAATGATGAGCAGATTATTTGAGGAGTTCAGACAGTATTTATCAAAAATGCAGCAATATGACCATGTGACAAACCTGTTGTATTGGGATATGAGGACGAAGGCGCCGAAGCTGGGACAGGCCGCGCACATTGAGGCGCTGACACATTTTTCGGCAGAGAGTTTCGTGCTGTCCACGTCCGGGGAGCTGGGAGAGATGCTGGACAAGCTGGCAGAGCCCGGGGAATACGATGCTCTGGACGACACCTGGAAGTTCATCGTTGGCCGTATGAAACGGGATTTTGACCGGAACCGTCGGATTCCGGCGGACGTGTACGAGGCGTTTGTCCGGGCCCAGGCGGAATCCGGGACGGCCTGGGAGGAGGCAAAGCGGTCTTCGGATTTTTCCATCTATGCTCCCCATCTGAAGAAAATGATCGACATGCGCAGGGAGATCACGGGCTATACCGACCCGGGCAAAGAACTGTACGACGCCATGCTGGATGAATTTGAGGAAGGCATGGATTCCGCCACCATCGACCGGCTGTTCCAAGACCTGAAGCAGGAACTGATCCCGCTGGTTCAGAAGATTGCCGCAAAAAACCAGCCGGAGGACCCGAGATTTCATGTGTACTCCGACCCGGACGCCCAGAAAAAGGTACAGTGGATGCTGTTGGATTATATCGGATTCCGCAGGGACGCCGGGGCCGTGGACGAGACGGAGCATCCCTTTACTACCAGCTTTTCCTCAAAGGACGTGAGGGTGACCAACCATTACTATGAGCACGATCCGCTGTCCGCCATCTTTTCCGCGATCCATGAGGGCGGCCACGCGATCTTTGACCAGAACGTCAATCCCGAATACGACAAGACGGTAGCGGGAAGCTGCAATTATATGGGAATCCACGAGAGCCAGTCTCGGTTTTATGAAAACATCCTGGGCCGGAATAAAAACTTCTGGCTTCCCATTTATGACAGGCTGGGAGAGCTGCTTCCCCAATTCCGGGAGATTTCTCTGGATGATTTTTACCGTGAGATCAACCATGTAAAAAATAGCTATATTCGTATTGAAGCCGATGAGCTGACCTACTGCTTCCATATTATACTGCGCTATGAGATGGAGCAGGCCATCTTCCGTGACCAGGTTCCGGTGGAGGAGCTTCCGGCGCTCTGGAATCAGAAAATGAAGGAATATCTGCAGATTACCCCTGAAAATGACAGCCAGGGGATTCTTCAGGACGTGCACTGGTCGGACGCGTCCTTCGGATATTTTCCGTCTTACCTTCTGGGGAGCATTTACGACGGAATGTACCTGGATACGATTGAGCAGGAGCTTGGGTCTGTGGATGAACTGCTGGCAGCAGGAAAAATTTCCGAGATCACAAAGTGGCTCAACGAAAAGATTCACCGGTACGGAAACACGCGGAAACCGAAAGAAGTCATCCAGGCAGTCTGCGGCAGGGAGGTGTCGGCAGAACCGCTGATCCGGCATTTTAAAAAGAAATATGGAGAACTCTACGGGCTGACGGATTAGAATGGGCAGAGGAAAAGGGGCCGCGGCAGGGTGTGTAACTGCCGAAAGGTCCGCAAAGTGTCAGCGGTACTTGTCCGGAAATGCCTGAAACCCAACGTAGGTAAAGTCAAAGACCCCGCAGCCGGCTGTGATTGATCAGCTCGCTGCGGGGCATATAATCCGTTTTTATGGGGTCAGTACAATATGGTGTTGATCCAGTATTTCTTTCAGCCGTACAAGTTTGGCTTCATTCTTTGCGCGTTCGGCTTCTTTTTCTGCAAGTTCGGCTACCAGGTCTGTCAATTCCTTTTCGGTCAGCGGATTCTTTCGGTTCGGGTTCAGCTTGGGACGCAGCCGAAGCAGAACGTAGGGGATAAAGATCAGCAGATGTTTGTCACAGATTTCCTGCATGGAATAAGACTGAATCCTGACGGTAGGAACCTGGTAGATGTGTTGGCTGCCATCCTGGAAAATGATCCGGCACCGGAGGGTTTCCGGAAGCTCCCGGTTCTTTTCCGGATAAATCACTGCGGAACTCGGGAAGCGCATAATGAACCCGCCTTCCTGTTCATCTTTGGAAGTCGAATGCTGCATTGCAAAATGTATGTCATATGTAATCATGCGTATGACCATATACTCATCATTGTGCATCTGGCATTCCAGATGATAATAGTCGGTTCCGTTTACCAGAATCGCCGTATCGGAACGCCGGGAACTGGGCGGCGCGTCAGGGTCTTCAAGATAGGTGGAGGACACGGTAGAAAGCCGGATGACAGGCGTTCCTTTTGGATATTCCTTTCCATACACCTCTTTGAAGAGCGGAAACAACTGCTCCGGCATGACATCCACAATCGTATTGAAGATCGCATCCCATAAATTTTTGTCTTCAGGTCTAAAGTTTTTTACCATAAATAAAAATCCTTTCTTCTGTAAATATAGAAATCAATGGGCTGCAATTACTGTGAAATATGGCGAGACGCCAGAATTGCCGGACAGCCAGAAAAGCACGATCCGATTTGTATTCACCTGTTCAGTATAGCAGACAAGGCTGTGAATGTAAATGCTTTTTGGGATTATAATGTTACTGTGAATAGTAACAGTTACTGTTCACGGTGCCTTGCACCATGCTGCAAGGCATCCGGCCGGTAAAATAGCGGTTGCATGCATCCAGCCCCTCGCCGTCAGGCGACTTTTTAATGGGCTGGATGCGTTACAGTTCGCGGCCGGTTGGGCCGTGAACTGTAACTAGTGTAGCGTCTCAATCATTTTTTTAGTAATAAACTAATTTTTGTGGTGTTCCCTGCATCAATCATGCTTCATACAGGGAGCACCGGATAGTTCAAAA